>JAYUFG010000260.1:0-13756 GCA_043738845.1 Planctomycetaceae bacterium | reverse complement strand
GATCGGCCCAAGTGGTTGGTCTGTTTATGACGGTCGGATACTCGGAAAGTGTCGCTCGATTGCTCGCGGGCCTTTGCACCAATCGAGCGGCGGAATTTGTCTGGACAAGTTTGGAGTTGTTAAACACCGCCCTGCGTTATGTCATTCCATCCGACAAGGAACTTTTTTGTCGGCCCCATTTGCCGCAAGGTGCGCCGACTTCACCTGCGTTGGCGAACCTGTGTGCTTATCGTCTCGATTGCCGCCTGCACGGTTTGGCAGAGTTCGCCGGAGCGGTTTACACACGCTATGCCGACGACCTGATTTTCTCTGGGGGCGATGAACTTTCTCGTTCCGCCCGCCGGTTTCTTTCGCTCGCTGGCGAGATCGTTCGTGACGAAGGATTTCTGCTCCACACGCGTAAAACTCGCATCATGCGTCGTAGCGTTCGCCAACACGCACTTGGACTCGTGGTCAACCACAAGCCGAACATTCGTCGCGACGACTTTGATTGTCTGAAGGCAACACTTCATAACTGTGTGAGGTTCGGAATTGCTAGCCAAAACCGGCACCAACATCTCAATTTCTCCGCCCATCTGACCGGCCGCGTGGCCCACGTTGAACGGGTAAACCCCAATCGGGGCCAGCAACTCCGCGCATTATTAGCACTAATCGTTCAGTCGTAGGTCAGTGCCGATGGCCTGACCATTTCGCACCTTAACTTGCCGGAGATCTGCCCGAAAATAGTCATTTTCATCGCTCGAAACTCGAAGACTTGCTTGTCCAACGGGAAACAATTAGCATAAATCGGTTCGTTGCATTCGACATACTGTCCCGATCTTCACCCGGAGTCAACCATGAACATTCGTCTGCTTATTGCCCCTGTCTTTCTTGTCATGGGTTGTGTGTTGATTGGCACCGCTTTTGCCGCTGACCTGCCTAGCATTCCGGCCGAGTCGATTGCCAAGAAAAAGGAACTGCTATTCTCCGACGATTTTGAAGGTTCCGAGCCTGCCAAAGTTTGGCACAAAGTCGTTGACACGTTCACCATTGAAAAGGGAACGCTGAAAGGGACGCAAACTCGCGAGAAGGACGTTCCCGCCGCCGACGGCAAGGCCGCGATCAAAGCTCACGCGGCAGTGCATGGTTTGGAAATTCCAACCAAGGATAGCATCGTCGAGGTGAAGATTCGTTTGGAAGGGGCCTCCATGGTGGACGTTGAGTTTGACGACCGTAAATATACGGGTGCCCATTACGGTCACATCTGCCGAGCACAAGTCCGACTCAACGGTTGCACGCTCATCGACGAGCGGGACGGCGGCATGAAGAACGAAATCTACGAAATGAAGAATGATCCGGCCAAAAAGGCGGAGGTGGCCAAGCTCCTCGTCGGTCGCAGCGTCACTTATCCGGCCAAACTCGAGTCGGGCAAGTGGTACACGCTCGTCGTCGAAACGGTCGGCAACGAAATGCGCATGACCCTCGACGGCAAACCGGCCGGTTATCTCAAGTCCTCCGGCATCGCCCACGCCACGAAGTCGAAGATCGAACTCGGCGTCGCTGGCAAAGATGGATTTTTCGACGACATCAAGGTATGGAACGCAGAAGGAGCGAAGTAGAAAAATGGGGCGAGTACGATCTGGAGATGATTACTAAAGCATATTTCGATCAGGCGATAACGAACTAAACATACCGACCGGCTGCCTACTGCAACTTTCGGGGATGCGGCAATTTATTAGAGCCGAAGGGAAAGAAACACGAGACGATGCTTTGGTCTTGCCCCCATACTCGGCGGCATTGACGACAATGATCGCACACAGTTATTATTTTTCGAAGCCAGCATGCTTTGATACCCCCCAGATCAGCCCATCCCCCTTGTCGCCGCATTCTTTTTGTTTTGCGATCTGGCCTAAATTGCCCTTGCCAAAATCGCCGATTTTCGCGATTCTATCGGCCCCCAACTGGGCAGTTTCGTCGAAACGAGTTGCCGCGTTTCCGTTTCGAGTTTTCCCTTCGACGAGACGGTTGGACTGAACCGTTTTCACCCCGAAAAGGATTTCGTAATGGGTGCTTTGCGTGATCGTCGAATTCTCGTAACCGGCGGTGCTGGTTTTCTGGGACGACATGTGTGTGATGCCCTGGCCAAGTATGATCCAGAGAGCATTTTCGTTTCCCGCAGTGCGGAATATGATCTCCGTCGTAGCGACGCCATTGCTCGGCTGTTCCGCACGGTGCAGCCGCAGGTTGTTGTTCATTTGGCGGCGGTCGTCGGCGGAATTGGGGCCAATCAGCGGCACCCCGGCCGTTTTTTCTACGACAACGCGATCATGGGCATTGAACTCATGGAGCAAGCTCGCCTGTTCGGCGTGGAAAAATTCATCGCCCTCGGTTCGATCTGTGCTTATCCGAAACATACGCCGGTGCCGTTTCGTGAAGAAGAACTATGGAACGGTTATCCCGAAGAGACGAACGCACCGTATGGCCTCGCGAAGAAAATGTTACTCGTACAGGCGCAGGCTTATCGTCAGGAATACGGCTTTCCGGCGATCACGTTGCTGCCGGTCAACCTGTATGGCCCACACGACAATTTCGAACCCGCTTCCAGTCATGTCATTCCCGCTTTGATTCGCAAAATGGACGAAGCTAAGCAGGCGCGTCTGAACGAAGTTGAAGTTTGGGGGAGCGGTAATGCGTCGCGTGAATTTTTGTACGTCAAAGATGCCGCCCAAGGAATTGTGGCTGCCGCCGATCAATACGACAGTCCCGAGCCGGTGAATTTGGGTTCTGGTGAAGAAGTGACGATCCGCCACTTGGCCCAAACGATTGCCGATTTATCCGGCTTTGCGGGCAAGTTAGAGTGGGATCCCCACAAGCCGGACGGTCAACCTCGCCGCTGTCTTGACACAACTCGTGCTCGGCGCGAGTTCGGTTTTCAGGCGACAACGAAACTGCACGACGGTCTGCGCGAAACAATTGACTGGTACGTGACAGAACAATCGTCGGAAGCCTATTGTAGAGCGGCATAATTTTTCAACACCAACAATTCCAAACCATCCTTTCGATCATCCACGGATGACGGATCATTCTTATATCTTGAGGTTTTCAATGTCCTCTCCGCGTCGTGCTTTTATCACGGGAATCACGGGCCAAGATGGCTCTTACTTGGCGGAACTGTTGCTTGAAAAGGGTTACGAAGTTCACGGCCTGGTGCGGCGGGCGAGTACGTTCAACACGGAGCGGATCGCCCACCTGTATCAAGACCCGCACGAACCGAACCCTCGTCTGTTTTTGCATTATGGCGATTTGACGGACGGCACGGCGTTAAGCAATTTAATTTTGACGATACAGCCCGACGAGATTTACAACCTCGGTGCGCAAAGTCACGTTCGCGTTTCGTTCGATCAACCGCTGTATACAGTCGATGTCGATGCCCTGGGTACGATTCGCATTTTAGAAGCGGCCCGGTCGCTGCAAAAGGACCGTGAAGTTCGCGTCTATCAAGCCTCTTCCAGCGAAATGTTTGGCAAGGTTCACGAGGTTCCGCAAACGGAAACGACGCCGTTTCATCCCCGCAGCCCATATGCGTGTGCGAAGGTCTTTAGCTTTTATCAAACCGTCAACTATCGCGAAGCGTACAATCTGTTCGCCTGCAATGGGATTTTGTTCAATCACGAATCGCCCCGCCGTGGTGAGACATTTGTCACGCGAAAAATCACCCGGGCCGCCACGCGCATTCGGGAAGGGCTGCAAGATAAATTGTACTTAGGCAATCTCGACGCCCAACGCGATTGGGGATATGCGAAGGACTACGTCGAGGCGATGTGGCTCATGTTGCAACACGACACACCGCAAGATTTCGTCATCGCGACTGGCGAGACGCACAGCATTCGCGAATTTCTTGAATTGGCATTTGACCGAGTGGGCCTGAATTGGGAAGACCACGTCTCGGTCGATTCCCGCTACCTCCGCCCGTCGGAAGTTGATCTCTTGCTCGGTGATGCGAAGCAGGCGAAAGAACACCTCCATTGGACGCCACGGACGACGTTTCGGGAACTGGTCCATCTGATGATCGACGCCGATTGGCAACTCGCCCGCCGCGAGAATTATCTCTCTAATCGCAAAGCGGCTTAATGCCAGCGCATCAATCATTGTCGTCTTTCGCGGAGAGGTTTTGAATTTATTAAATTGCGACCGATCTGTAGGGTCCGCTGTGCGGACCATTTGTTTGCGATCCCTGTTTTTCACGCGAAGTACCGGGTGAAGCGCGAACTCCCGATCCGCACAGCGGACCCTACAACTTTTGAGTGGCAAACCTTCCCATAAATTCACAACTGCGGAGCGAACGATGACACTATTTATGCGCCGGTTCTACACCGCTTTGCAATCACGCGACTATCGCACTACTTCGATGGCGTTCCTTCCATTGGGATCGTCGGAAGCTGATCATTGTCGAGAAAGCCCATCAATTCTCGAGCCCGGATCGGCTGTTGCAATTTGCGAACGGCCTTGGCTTCGATCTGACGAACTCGCTCGCGCGTAACCGAGAAAATCTGGCCGACTTCTTCGAGCGTGTACGAATAACCGTCCACCAAACCGTAACGCAGTTTCAAAATCTCCCGCTCGCGATGATTGAGGTTTTCCAACGCTTCATACAGCTTCACTTTCAGCGATTGTTGGTTGACGTCATACAACGGGTCTTCCTCACGGTGGTCTTGCAGAAACTCACCGAAGTAACTGTCGTCATGATCGCCGACGGGTTGGTCGAGCGACAAAGGATGGCGACTGACCTTAACGATGCAGCGGGTATCCTCGAACGACAAGCCCGCCGCCTTCGCCGTTTCTTCGATGCTCGGCTCGCGACCACCCGATTGCACGAGTTCCTTGGTCACGTTGCGAACCCGGGTCATCGTGTCAATCATGTGAACTGGAACGCGAATCGTGCGGCTTTGATCGGCAATCGCCCGAGTGATCGCTTGGCGAATCCACCACGTGGCGTAGGTCGAAAACTTGTAACCCCGGGCGTGTTCAAATTTATCGACGGCCCGCATTAAACCAGTGTTTCCTTCTTGAATGAGATCGAGAAAGCTCAAACCGCGGTTGCGATACTTCTTGGCAACGGAGACGACCAAGCGAAGATTGCCCGCCGAGAGGAGCCGCTTCGCCGAATCATATTTTTCTTGGAACCGGGCGGTCCGGGCCATGCGAAACTTCAAGCTCGACGGGCTTTCCAGCGTGATCTTCATCAGGTAGCGAAGTTCGTTGCGAATTTCTTGGGCCTTTGCGGCCGATGGTGTGACGCCCAACTCACAATTGAGTTGGCTGCTGAGGAAACCCATCCGCAGGGAGATTTGTTTGAGCTTGTCGAGAAGGGGTTGCAGCCGGGGCGTGCGAAGCTGCATTTCTTCCACGAGACGAACCGCTTTCAAGCGACGGCGGACAAGTTTTTGCCAAGCGATCCGGCGTTCCCGCTTCGGTTGACTCTTGCTGATCATCGTGGCGAAGTCGAGGCGGTTCTGACGGAGCAGGTGAATCATCGTCCGCAGATTCGGTTCGAGCCGTTTGAGAATCTGTTTCTTTTCGGTCGAGTTCGTTACCGAAACTTCAATCGTGCGATCCACACGCAGCTTGCCAGCGCGGACCTTCAGCAACAGGCTGACCGCTCCTTGCAGAATATAATCGCTCGCCAACATGCTGTTGCGAAAGTGGCGGCGGGTCTTTTCAATTCCCTTGGCGGCGGAGATTTCTTCGGGCCGGGAAAGCATCGAGATTTCGCCCATCTGCATCAGATACATGCGGACCGGATCATCGATTTGATCGTCCGCACCGGTCGTGCCAATATGGGTCACGACCTCGGCTTCGTCGTGCATCAAGTCATGATCGTCGGTGTCAAAATCAAGATCATCGACATCGGTCGCCGCATCGGCACCGAGGATCGGCAATTCGTCGATGTCAACGATGACGGGTTCGTCGGCGTCGAAGCTGTCGAAGCCGATCTTGCTTTTACCACGCTTCCCAGCGGGACCGTTGCGTCGCACGGGCGTTTTCAATTTCGGCGAAACGGAAGGACGGGCGGCGGCGGGCGCGTTCTGCTTCTTGCGGCTGGGCTTTGACATGCGGCGACTCCTGGTTATCCGAGTTCCACTCGCTGGCGAATGACAATCATTCGTTGGCGATAACTCTTCTAATGCACGCTCGGTGCCAAAGTGAAAACCATACGCCGTTGCGTTGCCGTAAGCGATTTGGCCTAAACGAGTTGCGGAGTTTTAAGCACGTATTGTTCATCGGCCAGAATGGCGGCCCGTTGACATTTTGCAACAAACGTCGGGCAACACGTGTGGCGAAATGTCAACACCTTCGCCTGGTTTTGCCACGCAACCGTTGAAGATTCGGCTGCGGCCCCTAGTGCATTGTCACGGCTGTAACGAGGGATGCCGCAGTCGTGTGTCACTGGCTCAATTTCGCGGTGGTTCACACTGGCAGAGCCCGTTGATCTTAACACATCTCTGCTAGCATCAAAAAACGCCGGGAAAACGCATGTGCGAAAACTGAACACTCAAAACGCGAAAGTCGATTTTCCCGGTGTTTTGAACAGTACAATACGATGCTAGCAGAGATGTGTTAATGTGATTGGGCAGAGCCAGTGGCACATCATCCCTCAATTAAGCCGTGACGAAGCACTAATTCGACTTTCTCTGTCGCTGGAAATCCTTCCTCGCCAAGCCAGCTGCACCGATGTAGCCCGCATCGCCACCCAGTTGGGCAAAGTCGATTTTCGTTTGCGCGGCGGGAATGGGGAAAGCCCGCTGGTGTACCTCTGCATGAATGCGGGCCAGAAAACGGCGACCCAGGTCAGAGTCGCGACCGCCGAAGTTCATCGCACCGCCGAGAATCACCGCGCTCGGGTCGAGCGTGTGCATCAAGCTCACGATACCGATTCCAATATAGCGAGCCGTTTCCAAGACGATTTCAAGAGCGAGAGGGTCGCCTTTTTCCGCCTCTTGTGCAACCAGCAACGGAGTGAGCGGCTCGCTCTGAGCAATTCGTGCGGTAAGGCTACTAGCCCGGCCGGTTGCGAGGGCTTCTTGGGATCGCTTAATGACGGCGTGACCACCGGCATACGCTTCCAGGTGTCCCGTATGCCCACAGGGGCACTTTCGCGCATCGTCGTGATAGTCGATAACAATGTGGCCACACTCCGCGCCGCAACTATGTTCGCCGTCGATAGATCGCCCGTCAACGATGATCCCACCGCCGATGCCCGTGCCGAGCGTCAACAAAACCATGTTGTGTTGACCTTGGCCACTCCCTTGCCAGTATTCGCCAAAGGCGGCTGCCCCGGCATCATTGGCAAAGGTAACGGGCAGTTGGCAGAGGTCGCTCAATTGATCGCGAATTGGAAAATTTTCCCAACCCGGCAGATTCGGCGGTTCCAGCAACCGACCGGCGGGAATGTCCATCGTTCCGGGCGTCCCCAGTCCGATACGAGCGACTTCATTGTTTTCGATGCAGGCTTCTGCGAGCAGTCGCTGGACCGTGTTGGCCATTTGCTGAACGGCTAACTCCGGTCCCTTCGTTACATCGTTCGGAAACTTGCCGTAGGCGAGTGTGCCACCGCGATCATCAACGACGCCAATTTTGATGTTCGTTCCGCCGACATCGACGCCGACGAAGAAAGGAGGTTGGGCTTGATCTTTCGTCGTGATTGGTTGACGGAGGGGCATGTTTTTTGCAACGAACAAATGGCGGACAAAAAGCGGACTCGTTCCGACGAACGATTCATTATAGTTCGAGTGTCGCCTAGACGGTGGTTATCGGTTCTTGGCCAATTAACCCGTTTTCGTTTGCAAAACGAACCAACTCTGCCCGTGACTTTAGCTTGAGCTTCGTCATCATCCGCGAGCGATACGTGTCGATGGTTTTGGAACTGAGAAACAGTTTGTCGGCGATTTCTGCACTCGTGTGACCCTGGGCAATGAGCACGATCACTTCCCGCTCGCGTTCGCTCAAAAGTGGGATGTGGGGAGCGTTCATTCGGGTTGGTTCTGCGGAATGGCCCGACAACAGTCGTCCAGTCTCGCTGGCCATCGAACCGAGACTCACAATCATCCGTCCTTCGTACACGGCATGAACGGTCGAGAGGACTTCGGTTTCCGCCGCGCTTTTGGTCATATACGACGACGCACCCGCGGCCAAAACCCTTTTCGCAAAATCAACATCGTCGTGCATCGTGAGTACCAAAATCCGCACGGTCGGATACTGCTCACGAATGTGCGGAATGATCGTTAATCCGGAATCGCCGGGCATGGTCAAATCGAGAATTGCCACGTCGGGTTTTTCTTCGGAAATGATCCGCATGGCGTCGGCCGCAGTCGCTCCTTCCCCAACAAGGTCCATTGAATCGTCGGTGGAGAGCAACATCCGCAGTCCCTTTCGAAACAGCGCATGGTCGTCCACAATACATACTCGAATACTCATAATTTCAACCTCTTCTCTATTTCTTCTCTAGGGGTAGGCACGCCCCGATTGTCGTGCCCTGCCTCAACGTGGATTGAATTAGCAATGTTCCGCCCGCTAATTCGACTCGTTCCTTCATGCCCAGCAGCCCCCAACATGGGCCTTCCTCATCGACCATTGCTTGCTTCGTATCAAAACCGCAGCCATTGTCCTGAATGAACAAATCAACCCGTCGATCCGCCAATCTTAAAGTCATCTTAACGTTTGTGGCTCGAGCGTGTTTGACAATGTTGTTAAACGACTCTTGGGCAATGCGAAACAAGGTCGTTTCCACTTCCGACGGCAAGCGACGGTTGTTTTTCGCCACCTCGAATTCGATCTGTATCCCCGAAACTTCTCGAATGTCATTCGTCAATCGCTCTAAGGCGGACGCAATACACATTTCATCTAGCAGGGGCGAGCGAAGATTGCGGTTCAATCGTCGCACCTCTTCCACCGCGTTCGCCAACATGTCTTGTAGTTCTTCAATCATCTGCCGCGAATTCTGGGGCGATGTCGAACCTTTGACGGCCTGCAAACCAAAACTCAGCGACGTCAAACATTGCCCAACGCTGTCATGTAAATCTCGAGCGATCCGCTTTTGCTCTTCTTCGCGGGCGGCGAGCATCCCCCGTGTCAGACGTTTTCGAACTTGGTTTTCATGTCGTTGATCCTCGGCCTTTTTTTGATCGGTCACATCGCGACAGTACCACACCCGGCCGTAATTCTCCCCTTCTTCGGAAAAAAGAGGAGCACTGTATTGCTCAATAATCCGTCCGTCATGCAATTCAAATTCATCCCGGGACGAGACGTGGGGATGACTATAGAGATAGTTCATTTTCTGAAGCCAACCCGCCGAATCGACGACCTGGGTTAGGGCATGTGCTCGCAGGCGATTAAGATCCCTATGCACCGAAATTTGGGTCGGGACTTTCCAGATTTCGATCAAACGTGAATTGAACGTCAAAACCCGCCGATCATTGGTGACTGCCAGGACGCCATCCAGCGAGGCGTCTTGCTGTGATTGCAGGAGTGTCTTTTGAAAACGAACCTCGGCTTCAGCCCGCTGCCGCTCGGTCTGTTCGTGTGACTTTTGCAGTGCCATCGACAAGCTTGCCGCCACATCCGCCATGAGCGCGATTTCGAACGAAGACCATTTGTGAACAACCGGCGAGCCAAGGCAAAGCAGTCCGACCAATCCTAACGGGTGACGGATCGGTGCGCCCAGTATGGCGATCGTATCTACGCTGGCAAATAGGGAAGAAATCGGAGACGCCCGCAGATCCTTACGCATGTCGGAGACAACGAACGACTCGCTCAATCGCAAAGTCGCGAGAAACGCTGGCGCAGGGGAGGTGTCGAACTGCGCATTTTCCATCGAAGGCGCGCCCTCCTCGCGTTGCGAGCGAACGACGGTTAAAACTCCCCGTTCGTCAATCGTGCAATACCCAATCCTGAGATTGGAAAAACGATCACGCAGCGCGTTCAAGGCTTCGTCGATAACCTGTTCCGGAGACAATCCATTCACAATTGCCGTCGATATACGATTGATTACTCGCAGCCGAAATTCGCTTTCCCACAGTAAAGTTTCGGCTTTTTTCCGTTCGGTGACGTCGGTCACCGAACCAAAACCTTGCGGGTTGTTTCCTTCTCGGTCCCGGCGAACCTTCATCGTGATATTGAGAATTCGCTCGGGCAACATCTCCGGGTTCGTCCGAACATCCATGCTGAAGTACGGAGTGCTAGAGACGAAGTCAGAAACATGGTCGGGCACGATGTATCGGTCGTCGGGATGCAGAACCTGCTTAAATTCGCCGGTGGACGGTGGGCCTTTTGACGGATCGCACCCAAACAGTCGGTACATTTCCGATGACCAATAATACGATCCATCGGCCGGATCGATCACAAATAAGCCCACACCAACATGGTCCAACGCAATATTGACCCAGGAGTTCCCAATCTCATTCGCTGTGGCAACGAACGAACCTACGCTCGCGGAAACCGCGTGCGCCGACGGCAAGGTGTCAGCATGAGGGGAAGAAATAAAATGGGGCTGCACGAAAGAATTGCTTTCCTTCTTGGACCGGCCTTGCCCGGCGGTCCGATGGTTTCAAAACTTCATCAAGTTTGTCTTCGTCATTCTCGACGGAATAATCACCCAAAAAATCATTAACAGCGGTTCAAGCGGCCTCGTAGAGGCCCCCGCCAATTAAGTAAGGATGTCTATATCCCTGAGAACCCAATTGGTCAAGGTGGACTTCCCTGACGGAAAATGCGTGTTTCCGCATTCACGCGCACGAAATGGCAGCGGAATTTCTAAAAAGGGACGATTGTGCGAAAAAGTGTGCCCTACACGTATAAAAAAGTAGCAAATTCGCCCAACCGCCACGAGAGTTACTTCTTTTCCACGACCCAAATGTTCCTGAATTGCAAGGGATTTCCGTGGCCCTGCAGAACCAGCGGGCCGGGAGTCCCTTCCGCATCGCCCCGATGACCGCCCGTCGGACCGGTGATTTCCGCATCCTCATGGATCGAGACACCGTTATGTTTTGCGGTAATGTGGGCATTCTTCGTTTTTTTGCCGCTCTCCATAACAGCGTTGGTAAAGTCAATGTCGTAGGACTGCCATTGCAGCGGGGGGAGGCACATGTTGACGCTTGGTTCGAGCTTTGTATAAACACCACCACATTCGTTGTTTTTGCCATCCAGTCCGAACGAATCCAAAATCTGAACCTCATAATGATGGACCTGATAAAAGCCGCTATTACCGCGCCCCTGACCGCGTCCCTCGGGCTTAAAGGGCAAATAGAATTCGACGTGAGCGGTGTAATTTGAAAACTTGCGTTTGGTCGTAATGTCTTTACCGTCCGTGTTGAGCAGTTTTGTCTTTTCGTCCACGCGACCCCCATTCCACTCACTCGTGCTTGTGCCGTCGAAGAGGACAATCGCTTCGGCGGGTGCCTTGGCACCGAGGGCGGAACTCTCACGAACGGTTCGCTTAAGCGACAGCGTTTGACCTTCGTCCGTTTTCAGCGTCAACACACCTTCTTCAATCGTTCCGCTGTAGTCCTTTTGTCCGACTGGCGGAAACTTGCTCGTGGCGGAGAATTCGGCGGGCGACTGAGCGAGGTATTTTTTGTTCCCCTTCGGCGAGGCGAGGGCCACTTTCGTACCATCAATTTTTCCGTCGAGAATAATTTTTTTCTTGCCATCCCAACCGGCACCCGGCAAACCGCCCGGCAAAACAACGGCTTGAAATGCATCATTGCCCAAGGCGATCACTTGGCAACCAATTTTGTCGCCCGCGAATTCACCTTGCAGGCGAAAATCGGCGGAGATCGTAGGATCGTTGGGATCGGTCCACACTCCCTTCTCAGCGGCTCCAGCCGACTGGAACGAAATCAAACATATCAATGCCAGCGATAGCGCGACGACAAAAGCTGTAGGAGACTTTGACATGGGGGTTCCTTGGCGTAAGGATTCTCGGTGGGAAAGAAGTGGTAGGCGATGTACTCGGGACACGTAACATCATAACCCGAGAAAAGGTCCGCCACCATAGTCCGCCGTCAACATGCGTTGAAAAGGGCGTGATGCGAAAACCCCCCCACCGAATGGCCAGAGTTTTGTATTTTGAAAAAGCATCCGCGGCACCGTCTCACAATTTTTGAACGGGCCACGTAACCGATGTATGTTCTGTGGCCGTTTGATAGCAATTTCAAGCCTTAGAGACCATCGGTTCGCTTGTGAATCGGTTGACGACCGCTCGCGATTCGGCTCTTGGCCGTCAGTTAGCTGACTGATGTTTGCGAACGATTTAGACTTCGTCCGTCTCTTCCTCGTCCTCGTCCTCTTCTTCTTCCTCGTCGTCGTCCCAATCATCATCGTCCTCTTCATCATCGTCCTCTTCATCATCGTCCCAATCGTCGTCATCATCATTTTCTTCGTCATCATTTTCTTCGTCATCCTCGTCTTCCTCATCGTCCTCCTCTTCATCTTCTCCTTCGCCGACTTCTTCCCACTCATCTTCTTCAAGGTCGTCCTCTTCTTCTTCGTCATCTTCCTCGTCGTCCTCGGCTTCATCTTCCTCGTCGTCGTCCTCCCAATCGTCATCCTCGTCATCGTCATCCTCGACTTCCTCCTCCTCGACTTCTTCTTCGTCCCCCTTGGGGCCAGTCACGATGAACGCCGATTTAGATCGACGAAATTCCGCTTCTGCTTCGCCCAACCATTCGGTTGGGTACATCGCAGTCTTTTTGTTTTTCGTGATGATGCTCATGGTGGGTTCCTCCTTAAAATTATCTCAACTTACTAAGCGATATTATTTGGGTAGTTGAAAAGTAGACTCGATTTCAATTTTTTATTCAATCGACGAAATTATTCCACAACAAAAATTGACCAGCGTTATTGTCATCGAAATCAGTGAACCTCGGATTGTATTGCTTCCGGCGAATTGGGCAAGCACTTTTCCATCATTTTTTGCCCGAAGAATTTTTATCGAGGCTAATCGCGGGTGGTATTAAAGGGCTGTTCTTGGTCGGGGAAACCCCCGGCTCTGAGGTGGTGGAACGAAGGAGGTTCGCCCGGGGTAGGTCATCGACATGCCGTAGGCCAAAAACCTGTAAAAAACGCCGGGTCGTCCCGTACAACATTGGCCGACCGAGGTCTTCTGCCCGACCGACAATTTTTAACAGATCACGATCCATCAAGTGTCTTAGGATTTCGTCACATTGGACGCCCCGAATTGACTCAATTTCCGCCCGTATGACAGGTTGACGATACGCAACCACCGCCAAAGTCTCCAAGGCTGGGGCAGAAAGGGACATCACGGGCGAGGGATACAGTCGCCTCAACCAAGCCGAAAACTTCGGCCGAGTGAGCAATTGAAATCCGCCCGCCACCTCATCCACTCGAAACGGACTCCCCCCCAGGTCATATAACCGATTCAGTCGCCGCACCAATGTACGGCCTTCCGTTCCATCCGCCAAGCGGGCTAATTGAGCCAATTTTCGACTTGAAAGCGGCTCCTTTGCCAGAAATAAGACCGCCTCAACGCGAGCGAGTATTTTATCGCGGCCCAAAGCGTGAGTTCGCGGATGGGCGTGTGATGTTGAACCACTTGTTGCGGTCGATGCCCTCGAAAGCGGCCCCGACCGCCGTTCCCAGGGAACACGCCCGCCGGACGACAGCACGGGACGATACCGCTGAGCGACGCTGCCCAACATCTGAGCCGTAGATTTGGACACGGTAGGCATCACTTGTTCGTGGGAAGGCCAATGGGCCGAAA
>JAYUFG010000259.1:0-13765 GCA_043738845.1 Planctomycetaceae bacterium | reverse complement strand
ACGCTCCCAGATAATTCAGAAAATAACCAACGACTTTCTGACCATCCTACGAACTCCGCCCCCAAAAAGTTCAAAAAAGTAACAGCCTCTACGCGAGTTGGAAGCCGAGTTGATCGAAGCCGCGCGGCCGATTGTGGCCCGCGCACAATCCGACCGGCGACAAGACGAAGGGCGGTTGCGGAAGCTGGAAAAGTTGGCGGCCGAGAAAGGGGACGCCGACGCCCGACACCAAGCCGGCAATCTGGCGGAGGACCTGGCCGAACAAGCCGAGCCGGCATTGCCCCGATTGACCGTCGATGACGCAACGGCGGAAAAGCTGGGCATGATGTTGGCTGAGCAAGGCGGGCGCATCGCCAGTATGTCGCCCGAAGGGGGCGTATTCGACCTGATGGCCGGCTTGTATTCCAAGAGCGGCATTCCCCAATTCGGCGTTTACTTGATGGGACATTCGGGCGATGACCTGATTACGGATCGGGTAAGCCGCAAGAGTGTTCGCGTGGAACGGCCGGCACTAACGTGCGCCTACGCGATGCAGCCGGCGGTTATCGAGGGGCTGGCCGAGAATGCGGCCTTTCGCGGCCGGGGGCTACTGGCCCGGTTTCTGTACGCGGCCCCGCAAAGCTGGATTGGCCGGCGGGAAATCGCCCCCGCGCCCGTTTCCGATGCTACACGGGAAGCGTATTTCCAAACCGTGCGGAAGTTGGCGGAAGTCGAAGGCGAATTCGTATTACAACTGTCGGACGACGCGGCCCCCTTACTGCGCGAATGGGAAACCGAAATCGAAGGGATGTTGGGTGACGGCGGCCAAATGGAAATTATGCGCGATTGGGGCGCGAAGCTAGCCGGCGCAACCTTGCGATTGGCGGCCGTGCTGCATTGCGTGGAGCATGGCCCGGTTGGGCGCATTGAGAGACGGACCCTCGCAGCGGCCGTCGAATTAGCCCGCTACTTGGTTCCGCACGCCGAAGCCGTTCTGAGCATGATGCACGCCAAGGAAGAAAACGGCGACGCCGATGCGCAGTATGTTCTGCGATGGATCGAAAGGCACAGCCGGTCGGAGTTTACCAAGAGTGAGGCCCAACACCACGGGAAACGGCGATTCCCCAAAGCCGATGACATTGACCCGGCCTTGATGGAATTGGAGCGACGGGGATACATCCGGCCATTGCTGCCGTTGAAACCGTGGACGGGCCCCGGCCGTCCCCCGTCCCCAACCTATGAAGTGAACCCGGTACAGGTTAACCCCAAAGAGAATGAACAATCGAAAAAAAATAAAAAAACAGAAAACGAACGAGAGAAAAACGGCTCCCACAATTCCCAAATAGATTCCGAGAACTCTGAAACTGGCAATTTCGGGAATTTCGGGAATATCGGGAATATCGGGAGCGCATCCGAGCCGCCTGAAAATGGGGACCGTATCCGGGTGACGATATGACAGAGCTAAAACATTTGCTGACAGATTACGACAACCACGGCATTCGGCTGTTGCTGACGGGCGACGGCGGGTTGACCATCGACGCTCCACAAGACGCCCTGACATCCGACCTGTTGGGTCGGTTGAAATCGCACAAAGCTGAACTGCTGGCGATGCTGCGGTCCGCGACCGAAGCGGCCCCTGCCTTGCCTGTGGTGACGGACGACGCCCCAGCGAGGCCCGCGAAAGTGGTTTGTCGTTGCGGTTCGACATCCTGGCTTGATGTTTCGATTCACGGCGGGCAATCCATCCGACGGGACTGCGGCCGTTGCGGTCGGTTCATCGACTTTTCCGTTTGGCACGGAAAGAATACTGGACACAATGACCAGCATCCGGTATGATTCACGCATGACGAAGAAACAACCCAAAAAACTGACCGACCAATTGCGGCAAGCAATTGACGATTGCGGGCTGACGCGATACGAAATCGCCAAGCAAACCGGCATCGACGAAAGCGCACTGGCGAAGTTCTACAACGGTCATCGCGGGCTTTCGATGGAAGCCCTAAACGCCCTTGGCGAGTGTTTGCAACTGACAATCAACCTGGGCCGAAAGCCCCACAAGAAAGGCAAGTGAACTATGGCCAGCATCATCAATCGCCCCGAAGGGCATCGTTGGATTCAATTCGTCGATGCCGAAGGTAAGCGGCAGACGGTTCGCTTAGGAAAAACTCCCGCCAAGGCGGCGGCCACGGTTTGCGGTCGCGTGGAGCAATTGCTATCCGCGAAGATGACCGGCACGACGATGGACCGCGACTTGGCCGGTTGGCTGGCAAGCATCGACGGCACGCTACAAAACAAGCTGGCGGCGGTCGGATTGTGTGATGCCCGCGAATCGGCCGTGTTGGGGCCGTTCATCAAGGGTTACATCCAAAGCCGAACCGACGTGAAGCCGGCCACAAAGGAAGTCTGGCGGCAAGGTGAAATGGGACTTGTCGAGTTCTTCGGGGCCAACAAGCCGTTGGGGGACGTTACGCCCGGCGATGCCGACCGCTACAAGCTGCATTTGATCGGGAAGAAACTGGCTTCGATGACCGTCCGTAAGCGATTGCAATTCGCCACGATGATTTTCCGTGCCGGGTTGCGCCGGCGGCTGATTGCCGAAAGCCCGTTTGCCGACGTTTCCATCAAGGCATCCATGCCGAACCGCGAACGATTCATTTCGGTCGAAGAAACCGCGAAGTTGTTGGAAGCCTGCCCTAATCATCATTGGCGGGCAATTGTCGCCCTGGCCCGCTATGGCGGCCTACGCTGCCCTAGCGAAGTGCTTTCGCTCCGCTGGCAGGGATATTGATTGGGCAGCCGGCCGCATCGTGGTGCAATCGCCGAAGACGGAGCATCATCCGGGCAAAGAGACTCGCGCCATTCCGTTGTTCTCCGAACTGCGGCCGATCCTGGCCGAATCCTTCGACCTAGCCCCCGAAGGCGCGGTGTACGTGGTTGATGAACGAATGCGGGCAAGCGCCCAATGCAACGCCGGCTGGCGAAACTGCAATCTGCGAACCACGTTCACCAAGATTGTTGGTCGGGCCGGGCTGACCGCGTGGCCGAGACTGTTCCACAACTTGCGGAGTTCCCGCCAAACAGAACTGGCCGAGCGGTTTCCGTCGCACGTTGTTTGCGACTGGCTGGGCAACAGCGAAGACATTGCCAGAAAGCACTATTACCAAACGACCGACGAACATTTCGCCCGCGCCGGAAGCGACGCAACCGACGCGACGCAAAATCCGAAGCAACAATTGCCCGCACCCCCGGCGGTAAACTCTGGACCGGCAAAGGAAATGGACCGTTCCAAGGCGAAGCAGAATCCGAAGCAGTTGGCAGCCGTTTTGACTAGCGGGGACTCGCAGCATGAAAGCCCGACCCACGATTCTGCCGGGGGAAACAATACTCCGCGAAATCCCGCGAAAGCAAAAACGGATGGGGAGGGATTCGAACCCACGGTGGACTTTCACCCACGCCGGTTTTCAAGACCGGTGCCTTAAACCGCTCGGCCACCCATCCAAACACTTCTCGCGGAATTTCGATTTCGCCAGTTCTCTTCATAGAGATTCCGCAAGGAAGGCCGCCTATCATACCCTAGACACGGCGATTCGGGGAGGGTTCACCCGAAGAGATGCGGACGCTTCTACAAGCACTCTACCATTGTCGCTTTCCCAGGTGCCATTGTCGCTTTCGCGGGGGCAACTACTTTTGACCCAACTCGCGAATTTTGGACTTCAATTCGGCTAGTTGTGTTCCTTCGGTCCGTTGGGCCGCCTGTAGATAGTAGACGCGGGCGACCTTGAACTTGCCCGCCGCTTCTGCCGTTTGAGCCTGACTCATCAGGTCATTGAACTCGCGGACTTTTTCGGCATCGACGGAATCTTGCTGGGCTTGAATCTCGCGGAGGCTCGTGGTCGCTTGGCCAGCGGAACTCGACCGCGCAGCTTGCAGCTTTTCAGAAATCGGATCGTGCGCCGCGCCGCCGCTGTTTGCACCGCCATTTGTCGCAACACCGGAACTTCCGCCACCCGCAGCACTCGATGCGCCGCCACGGACCCCGCTCGTTCCGCCCGATTGAATCCGATTGAGTCGTTCTTGCAGGCCGGTGGAAAACTCCGGTGGCCGGGAGATCGTTCCTTGCATCGCGCTGCCGGGATCGAAGCCGACAATTCCCGGCATGAACCCACCGACGACTGGTACAACGCTAATCACAAAAGGTCGTTGCGTGGACGCGGTGATCGTCCCTTGCTGACCATTCATTGCCGTCACAGACGCGGTTGAAGACGTGTTGTTGCTGCTGGAACCCTGGCCCGCCGTGATTCCAAAACCGGCGGTGAATCCGCTGCCGACGATTCCAAAACCGAGTGTTGCCGGATTGGAAGCGGCACCGCCACCAAAGGGCAGCGGCGGCGCGGCGTTGTTCTGCTGAAACTGAATGTTCTGCAAGAGTTGTCGATTCGCACCCAGGCCAACAATCCCGCGACCATTGGGACCGAGCGCACCGGGCGATCCCTTGACCGAGAAATTAAATCCAACGCCGATGTTCTCAAAGAAACCGTTGTTGAGGGAACTGAATGGCGAACCGATATTCGTTTGCGTTTGTGCCATTGCGGGCGAACCGCCGAGAAGTTCGACAGCAACCGCCGCGAGTGCTAAAATGCCCAGAGGTAAACGTCTGCGGTTTCGAGTGTTCATAATCGGGCTTCCCTTCGCAGAACGCAGCGTCTTGCCCCGTCCAAAAGTGGCAAGACGCCACTTGACCAAGGGGACGGGGCGATGTGGTCATCATATCGGTTTTGGAAAGGGTGTGTCAACAAAAAATAGAACGGTTTGCGCGTCAATTGAACGGGAGAGTCAGGGAAACCTTCGACCAAGTCACGGAGAATGGGTGCTATGAAGCGATTTTTGTGGTTTGGGATATTGGCGGTCGCCGTTTTGACGGTTGCGGCCTGTTGGAATAATGACCCGTCGCCGAGTAATTCTGCGCCGATCCGTCGGGTCGCTGGGGTCGTGGACGAAAAGCCGAACGCGAGTGAGGTCTATTGCCAAACAGCCCAACAAAAAGAGGAGCAGATTCGCGCCGCGCTCAACGAAAAAGTTTCCGTGGACATTGTCGATAAATCGCTGGGCGAGGTTTTGACCACTTGGCGGGATAAGTGGAATGTGCCCATCGTCTTCGACCACCGTCCACTCAAGGACGCAGCGGTCAATTTTGACACGCTCGTTTCGCTCAAGGTGAGCAATGTCACGCGCCGTTCGGCGTTGGAATTGCTTTTTGATGAGTTCCAACTCGACTGGTACGTTGACAAAGAAGCGTTGCGGATCACCCATCGCGACGAGTCCGAAAAGAAAATGGTGACGAGAGTTTATCCGGTGGGTGATTTGTTCGAGGTCGACAATGGGAACGGGCCTGATTTCGAGTTCCTAATTGATTTGGTAACTTCGACCGTGAGTCCACCTTCGTGGGATACGGTGGGCGGATCGGGTTCGATCAAAGGTGTCGGCGAAATGGACTGTCTTACCGTGAGTCAGACATGGCGGCAGCATGAGCAAGTCCTGCAATTGCTCAATGGGCTGCGCAACGTACAAAAGTTGGCAAAAGCGGAAGTTGCAACCGCAGGTGAGAAAAACCAAAACGTCACGAAGTCCCTGAAAATGAGCCGGGACCGAAATCACGGTCCGCAACCTTTGGCCTTTGGCGTCCAGCCGGTGCCGGAGGCAACTACGGCGGACGAGAAAACGGTGGCGTATGGGAACAATCAGTTTGCCTGCGACTTATATGCAAAACTTAAAACGCCGCAGGGAAATTTCGTCTACTCGCCGTTCAGTATGACGTCGGCGTTTGGGATGCTTCACGCTGGTGCGCGCGGAAAAACGGCCGAGGAAATTGGCGAAGTGTTTCATTTCTCGCTGGAACCGGGAAAGCTGCCTCCTGCCCTGGGCAAGTGGCGTAGAAACCTGTCGGCCGAACTGGCACAAAATTGGGGAGTCAAAATGGTCGTGGCAAATCGTCTTTTTTGTCAACAAGGACACCGATTCCTCGAACCGTATCGGGGTTTGACGCGCGACCATTACGGTGCCGATATCGGACTGGTCGATTTTTTCAAAGCACCCGAAGAGTCGAGAAAAACAATCAATGATTGAGTGGCTGCGAAAACGGACAATCTCATTGCCGACGCTATTCCGCCAAACGGTTTGCCCCACACGGAAGACCCGCGTCTGGTCTTGGCGAACGCTTCGTACTTTCTCGGTCGCTGGGAACAACCGTTTGATCCGGCGGTCACGAAGCGTTCGCCGTTTCTTACGCACCGGTTGAGCGAGGGAGAAAATCGTCCCCTGGTCCCGCTCATGCGCTGCACAGACTACGAACAATATGCCGAAGTCGAAGGTATGCAGGTTCTCGAAAAGAGTTATCAGGGAACCAGTTTGGCGATGACGATCCTGTTGCCGCGCGGCGGTGCAGCGGAGTTCGTCGCGTTGCAAGAAAAACTGTCGGCCGAAAAACTAATTATTTGGCTGGTTGGATTGCACTCACAACTGGTTGAGGTTCATCTTCCCAGATTCAAAATTGCCCACGTCCTGCCGCTCACGGAAACGCTGCAAGACATGGGAATGCGACGAGCGTTCAAACCGGCCCAGGCGGATGGGGGAGCCGACTTCTCCGGCATGGATGGACTGACGGGCGAAAAGTCGCTTGCTCTCTGGAATGTCTATCATCAGGCAATCATTGAAGTCGATGAGAAGGGAACGACCGCCGCCTGGAACGGTGATTTCGGCGCCAGGCTTGTTCTCGGAACACCACAGAAGTCCGTCGTCTTTCGCGCCGATCATCCCTTTCTCTTTCTCATTCGCGACACGCGCACCGGCGGGATCGTGTTCATCGGGCAGTACGTCGGTCCCGATGCGAACAAATAGCGTCGCTCACCCGATTTACATTGCACCGTCCCGGCAATTCTCCCAGCGGACAACGCGGCCCTGGTGTATCTGTCCCACGACCATCTATAATTGCTGGGTAACGTTCTGATTGGGCCGAAGGTGCTAGCCGTAGGGTTGCTTCCATTCATCTCCCACGCTTTTGCCCAGGCTGTCGCTCGTAGTTCATAGCGAAGAATTTCAGGCATTGCGCTGCAAACGTTTCGCAGATTTTCGCCAACCCCCTATCTTAACGAACTCAACCTACTGTTTTCTTCCCATGACCCTTCAGCCCACCCACAGAGTTGACGTCCCCGATGCGGCGACCCAGGCGTGGGATCGGCTGGCGGAGCAGGTCGATGCGCTGATTCAGGCCTGGGAGCATGAGGCGGAGGCTCCCGACCTGGCTCGCTTTGTCCCGCCGGAACCGGCCCATCTGCGAGGGATGTTGGTGGCGGAACTCATCAAGGTCGATTTGGAATTTCGCTGGCATGGTCGCCGCGCTCCGAAGTTGGTCGAAGATTACGTCGAGCAGTTTCCCGAGTTGGCGTCCGGCGGAGAGTTGCCCTGCGACCTGATCTATGAAGAGTATCATGTCCGACGACAGAGTGGAGATTCGCCAACGGCCGAGGACTATTATCAGCGTTTTCCTCGTCAGGTGGCCCAACTGAAAAAGTTACTCGGCCTCGAAGAGCCGCACATGACCACGACTATGGTCGGGAGCGGTGGGCGGCGGCAAGAACTCGAGGCGGGCCAACAACTGGACGATTTCGATCTCCTCACGCAATTGGGCAAAGGGGCGTTCGCACAGGTTTTTCTCGCGCGACAACGGTCCATGCAGCGGCTGGTCGCCCTCAAAGTTTCCAGCGACAAAGGGACCGAAGGACAAACGCTCGCTCAACTCGATCATCCGCACATTGTTCGCGTGTACGATCAACGGGTGATCAAAGAAAAGCGGCTGCGTCTCTTGTACATGCAGAACATTCCCGGCGGAACATTGCAGAGCGTTGTCGAGCGGGTGCGACAAACACCCGTTCGTGAGCGGACGGGCAAGCTGCTGCTCGACGCGATTGACGAATCGCTGGATCGACAGGGTGAATCTCCGCCGACAGAGTCTTCGTTGCGGCGGCGGTTGTCGCACGCGCCGTGGCCAGAGGCCGTTTGTTGGCTCGGGGCGAGGATGGCGTCGGGCTTGGATCATGCCCATCAGCACGGTGTTTTGCATCGCGATGTTAAACCGGCGAACGTCTTGCTCACGGCCGACGGGACGCCGAAGCTGGCTGATTTCAATGTGAGCTTTAGCAGTAAGTTGACCGGATCGACGCCCGCCGCGTACTTCGGCGGAAGTTTGGCCTACATGTCGCCGGAGCAATTGGAGGCGGCCGACGCCGACAACTCGCGGGATGTTGATTCGCTCGATGGCCGGAGTGACATGTACTCGTTGGGGATCGTGATTTGGGAATTGCTCACGGGTCAACGACCATTTACGGACAGCGTTGTCGCGGGCAACTGGTCGGCCACTCTCAAACAGTTGATTGAGAAACGTAATGGCGGCATTCCGGCGGAAACGATCAAGCAACTGCCGGATCGTTTGCCGCCTGGTCTTTCAGAAACCTTATTGAATTGTCTCAACGTCGATCCAGCGAACCGTCCGGCAAGTGCGGACGTGTTCGCCCGACAGCTTGATTTGTGTTTGCGGCCTCGCGTGCAGCGGTTATTGCGACCCAGCACCGTTGGAATGCAAGGTTGGATCAAGCGATTTCCGTTTTTGATTTTCGTGACAATGAGTTTGGCGGCAAACGCAGTATTTAGTCTATTCAATCTGTTTTACAATCTGTATCAAATCATTCAGCCGTTAGACAATGCGACCGAACCACCCAGCCACGATGTTGAGGATTTCTTTCGTAATTTTCAGGTCAAAACCGTCAATGGTGTGGCCTATTCGCTGGGAGTGATTTTTGGCGTCGCGTTGATTTGGCCGGTTTTTCGTGCGTTGCGAACCATTCGACTGGGCAAGAAAATCCCGACCGAGATGCTCCCTGAGTTTCGCCGACGAGCGGCAACCATTGGCGACCGTATCACCTGGGTCACGATGGCCTTGTGGATTCCCTCCGGCATTGCCTTCCCTTTGTGGATCAGTTGGAAATTCGGCGACACGGCACCGATGGGTTGGGGGCAATTTGGACATTTCGTCGGTTCCAATATGTTGTGTGGACTTTTGGCGGCGACACAAACTTTTTTCTTATGTACGTTCGTGGCCATTCGATATTTTTATCCGCTATTCATTCGGCCCGACGAAAATCGACAGGACGAAGATTTTAATTCGCTTGCCCGACTAGAAAATCGCAGCGGTCTGTTTTTTGGAGCGGCCGTCTCGGCACCCTTTTTGGCGATCATGCTGTTGTTGACAATTCCCCTCGCCTCGACGAGCAAAACCGACGACTCTGGGCGACCGCTGATGATCGCGCTGGCTGGCTTAGGATTCCTCGGTGCGATCTTAGCATTTCGTCTCTATCGGGCAATCCAATCGGACATTTCCGCTTTGGCAACCGGTCTCGATCCCAATCGTGAATCGTCCACCGGGACCGAAACTTTTGAATCGTCCTGGACGATCACGAGATGACCAATCGCACAAACAGAGCATAGATTCCAACTCACGTATGGAGTACACTTTTTCTCTGTGTCCTCTTGTATCTCTGTGGCAAATAATCTTCGTCATCATTGGGAATAAGTTGAACTGCAATCGTCCAGCACAACCAATGCAAGTTTTAGCCACAGAGGTCACAGAGATAAAAGAGGGGGGTGAATTGTATCAGCGTCAATTCAAGACGATGGACACATTTGCCACTTGCTAGCTGACTTGCTTCGACCGCTTTCTTGAAAATCGTTTTTCATCAACAAGACAATCCATGCCGCAACCTCTCCGCACCTTCATCGCCGTGGAACTCGACGACGCGATTCGCAATCGGGCACTCGAACTCATTCGCCAGTTGTCCACGTCCACCGCTGACATAAAATGGGTCGAGGCCGAGAATCTGCATTTCACGCTCCACTTTCTCGGCGAGATCGCGATTGAGGATGCTGCCCGCGTTTGTCAGAAAGTAAAAGCCTTGGTCGCGCGGATGCCGTCGTTCGAGATTGACGTCGGCGGCGTGAGTGCTTTTCCTTCGGTCGCCGCACCACGCACGATTTATGTTGGCGTACAGCAGGGAACCGAAGAACTGATCAACTTGCACGCGGCCATTGGTCGCGAATTAGTCAAGCTCGGCTTTCGCGAGGAAAGCCGCCGGTTCATGCCGCATCTCACGCTTGGTCGCGTTCGCGGGACGCAAGGGGCCGCCGAACTGGCCGACCTGCTACGTGAGAACGACGACGACATCGCGGGCGTCACCGACGTGTCCGAAGTGACGGTCTTTTCGAGCAACCTTTCCGGTCGCGGCCCAACCTACGACGTTCTCGCCCACTGCAAATTGACGGGATAACCGGGGAGTCGCCGCGAAACCGACTCCCAACTCGTTTTCCAACAGCAACCGTAACATATTATTTATCAATACGTTACGAGTTGTACATTGACGGTTTCCCGTCGGGCTGGGTAGACTGGTGGGCTTGTTTCCTGGCAAGCCTTAGTCCCTTCTCGGGCGAGTTACCACCCATGCACGGGCAAGTTACTTTCGTCAGGCAAAGCGGTTGATCGAGCCGCTCTTAAAACCAAAAAGCACATTCACTTTTTTCACTCTCGGAGAAGTCCATGTCGGAGAAATATGTTTATTCGTTCGGGCCAAATGGGACCGACGGCGCAGCCAAGTTGCGCGACCTGCTCGGCGGTAAAGGGGCCAACCTGGCCGAAATGACGAATCTCGGTTTGCCGGTCCCTGCCGGGTTCACCATTGGCACGAACGTCTGCACCTATTACTACGACCACGAGCGAAAGTATCCGCCCGAACTAAAGGCCGCCGTCGAAGCGGCAATGGCCAAGGTCGAAAAAGAGATGGGTGCCAAATTCGGCGACACCACGAATCCACTGCTCGTTTCTTGTCGGTCAGGTGCCCGCGACTCGATGCCGGGCATGATGGACACAGTTCTCAACATCGGCTTGAACGACACGACGGTTCAAGCCTTGGCCAAGCAGTCGGGCAACGAGCGGTTCGCCTGGGACTCGTATCGTCGCTTTGTGCAGATGTACGGCGACGTCGTTCTCGACCTGAAGCCTAAGAACAAAAAGGAACATGACCCGTTCGAGGTCATTCTCGACGCTAAGAAGAAAAAGGCGGGCGTCGAAATCGACAGCCAACTGAACGTCGCTCAATTGAAAGAACTCGTTGCTGAATTCAAGCAAGCAATCAAGACCCAAGCGGGCCGCGACTTTCCCACCGATCCTTGGGAACAAGTTTGGGGTGCGATTGGTGCTGTGTTTGGAAGCTGGATGAATGATCGGGCGGTCGTCTATCGCCGCACGTATGGAATTCCGCACGAATGGGGAACGGCCGTCAACGTGCAAGCGATGGTCTTCGGCAACCTGGGCGATGACTGTGCAACGGGTGTCGCGCTCACGCGAGACGGTGCGCTGGGAACGCCAGGCATTTGCGGAGATTATCTCATCAACGCACAGGGCGAAGATGTCGTCGCTGGTATCCGCACTCCGGAACGGATTGAAGAAACGCTCGGCAAGGTGATGCCTGCTGGCTTTAAGCAACTCGAAGAAATCGGTATCAAACTCGAAAAGCACTATAAAGACGTGCAAGATGTCGAGTTCACAATCCAACGGGGCAAGGTCTGGATGTTGCAAACCCGCAACGCCAAGCGGACCGGTTTTGCCGCCGTGCGGATCGCGGTCGATTTCGTCAACGAAGGTTTGATCAGCAAGGAAGAAGCCCTTTCGGCCAAGCGAATTCCGGCCGACGACTTGAACCAACTGTTGCAACCGATCTTCAATCCCGAAGGCAAGACGAAGGCTTTGAAAGAAGGCAACGTCCTGGCCAAGGGGATCAACGCTGGTCCAGGCGCGGCGACGGGAAAAATCGTCTTCCACGCCACCGATGCGGAAGCCCAATGGTTGAAGGACGGCGGGACGCAGTTGATTCTGGTCCGTCGCGAAACGAGTCCGGAAGATCTGCGCGGCATGAAAATCGCCAAGGGGATTCTCACCGCGTTCGGCGGAGCTAGCTCGCACGCGGCATTGGTGAGCCGTCAGATGGGCAAGCCCTGCATTGTCGGCTGTCAATCGCTCAACATCGACTATCACGCTGGGACCGTGACCGTTGCCGGAAAAGTACTCCGCGAAGGAGATCAAATTTCCATCGACGGATTTACGGGCGAAGTTTTCGCTGGCAAGGTGGACACGCAACCGAGCGAAGTGATTCAGGTCTTGATTAGCAAAACGATCAAGCCGGAAGACTCGGAAACGTACCACCGCTTTCAACAGTTGATGAAATGGGTGGACGAACACCGCACGTTGAATGTTCGGACGAACGCCGACGAACCGAAGCAGGCTCTTGAAGCGATTGCGTTCGGTGCGGAAGGGATTGGTCTGTGCCGCACGGAGCACATGTTCTTCGATCATATCGACGATTTCCGCGAGATGATCTTGGCCACGACGCTCGAAGGTCGCGAAAAGGCTTTGACGAAGTTGTTGCCATTTCAGCGGAAAGATTTCGACGGCCTGTTCCGGGCGATGAACGGTCGGCCGGTCACGATTCGTCTGCTCGATCCGCCGTTGCATGAGTTCCTGCCGCACGAGGCCAAGGAACAAGCCGAGTTGGGCAAGAAGATCGGCACGACCGGCGAAGCGATTGCCCGTCGCGTGCAAGAGTTGCACGAATTCAACCCGATGTTGGGTCATCGCGGTTGTCGGTTGGGGATTGTGTATCCGGAAATCACGGCGATGCAGGCTCGTGCGATCATCGAGGCGGCTTGCGACGTGAAGAAGGCGAACATCGAAGTTCATCCGGAGATCATGATTCCGCTCGTCGGGTTCGGTCCGGAATTCCGGCACCAAGAGAAGCTCGTTCGCGAGACGGCCGAAAAGGTCTTCGCCGAAAAGGGTGTGAAGGTCGCTTATATGGTCGGGACGATGATCGAGCTTCCCCGCGCGGCCATTTGTGCCGATCAGATCGCCAAGGGTGCGGAGTTCTTTAGCTTTGGCACGAACGACTTGACGCAAACGACGCTCGGCATGAGCCGCGACGATTACGGCGCGTTCATCAATGATTATCGCGAGAAGGATATTATTGGTGCCGATCCGTTCCAGACGATTGACCAAGACGGCGTCGGCGAGTTGATGAAGATCGCCGTACAAAAGGGTCGCGCGACGCGGCCTGAAATCAAACTCGGCATTTGTGGCGAACACGGCGGCGATCCAAGCAGCGTGATTTTCTGTCACAAGATCGGGTTGAACTATGTTTCCTGCTCGCCGTATCGGGTGCCAATCGCCCGGCTGGCGGCGGCCCAAGCGGCGGTCGCGGATAAGAAGAAGTAGTCCGTTCGACCAATCGAGATTGCAATCCAACCCCGACCGGCTCGCCGGCGAAATCAACACCTGGCGAGCCGGAGGGCGTTAGCCCCCGGTGTCCTTTTCAACAAAACGATTGTGGCCCCCGGCGGAAGGATGTCATGGCAAGTCGGACTTTGTATAATTACTGAGGACGGTTGGCCATCGACTCGCGGAGAAACTTGTCATGATCTCAGAAGCATCGAAAACCGTTGCCGTTCAGGCGCGGACCATCTATGATTCGCAGTTACGCCAGCGGTTAGAGCGGGAGTGTCCCGACCAGTATGTCTGCATCGAGCCTTTGTCGAGCCGCCATTTCGTGGGTGCCACGTTTGACGACGCCGTCAACGCGGCCCTCGACGCAATCCCCGGTCGTTTGACGCACACGATCCACATTGGTCATTCCGC
>JAYUFG010000258.1:0-13909 GCA_043738845.1 Planctomycetaceae bacterium | reverse complement strand
TCTCCTGTCATGCTGAGTGTGTATGATAACCATAGCTTGTGGGGAGAGCCGGTTTTCGTGAAGAGCAATTGGCGCCGTTTTTTCAGAAAGTGCAGTCTTGTTGATCGGCATATTCATATTGCAATTGCGCTATGCGATCACGTTCGGCGGGCGTAGGATGTTTGGGCATCGCGGGGACTCTGTTCCCTAGGAAAAGTTTGCACAACTTTAGCCATGAGAACCTCCCCGCGATGCTTCACCTAGACCAGTTTATCGACCCTTCCATAGTGGGGGCGACTTACGTTTGAAATTGGTCACCGCCAGTCAAACCGTCGCGTCCAACCGATGGGGCCAACGCCACGAAAAATCCGACCATCGCCATCGGTGTTCGAAACCGCCATTCGACCAAGTACGCTTGCGACCGCAAAGAGCATTAGAGGAATTCCTCCTCCTGCAAAGGCGACTGAAAACACCCAGGCGTTGCCCACCTCGTCGTGAGAGCCAATTGTTGAGGTAAGAAACGAGAACCCGAGGCCGGAAAAAATGAAGCATATCGGAACGAGTACAAACGCTAACGGTGTTCGCTGCGTTGTCCCGATTTCCCAACCCGTCTCGGTTTTAATAAACCACGTGCCCGGCGACGGGCGATTGATATTGAATTGATCGAGGCCCTTACCTTTGGCCACAGCCACCGAGACCGCAAAGACATCGTGACAGGTTGGACAAGCGGTGACATCGGTTTTTCGATTTACGTGACTCTCGGAAACGAGGGACAAGCAGAATGGACAAACAAGGTTCATTGCCATTCGCTCTTTTTCAGGTAATCTCGCCCGATCCGGTCCAAGTCGTTTAACCGCAAAATAGGCGTGTGCCATTTCCGTCAGTTCAAAGTATGCGCACCATCTTGCAGCGTTCCGGAAAAGTGATGGATGCCGCTTGTACTTTGTCGTAGCCGCCGGACTATATTGGGCGTTGGGTAAACCCGGCGAACCCAATTGTACTATCACGCCGGGTTCGTTGTCAGGCCACAGGCACTGGCCTTTTCTTGTACTTGCTTGACGAACCATCCCTGATGGACGAAAATCGAGGGATCGGCCGTCCAAGCCCCACGTCACGTTAGTGGCCGGATTGCCGTCCCACCTGCCCAGTAAGAAAAATCTTACTTCCTTTCGTTTCCATACCGTTATCATGCACTCGATCCTATCGTTCATTGTGCGCCATTGGCCAACCATCATTGCAGTCTTGCTCGGTTGGATGTTGCCACCGCTTCCGCAACTCCGAGCGGCCGACATCAAGGGTGAAACGGTTTTTCAAACCAAGTGTGCCGTCTGTCACGGGGCGCATGGCGAAGGAACCAAAAAGACCAAGCAGCGGCTCGAAGGAGAACGCACCGTCAGCCAACTGGTTGAAGTGATTAAGAAAACGATGCCCGAGGATAACCCCGGCACGCTCAGCAATGACGAATCTCTAGCCGTCGCCGACTATATCCACGGAGAGTTTTATTCTCCCATTGGTCGGGAGAAAAATCGGCCCGCTCGAATTGAATTGGCCCGACTGACCGTTCGTCAGTATCGACAAGTTTTGGCCGATTTGATCGGACCGCAGCGTGATCCGCAAAAATGGGACGACAAACGGGGGCTGCGCGGCGAATACTACAAAGGCAAAAACCTGAATCAAGGCAACCGCGTGGCCGAGCGGACCGATCCACAGGTCAAGTTTGACTTTGGCGTGGAGGCACCGATCAAGGATAAAATGGACGCGACCGATTTCGCTATGCGGTGGAGTGGGTCGCTGATTATACCGGAAACGGGCGACTACGAATTTGTTGTTCACACCGAGCACTCGGCGAAACTATGGGTGAATGAAACCAACCGCCCGTCGATTGACGCCTGGGTCAAGAGTGGCAACGAAACCGATTACAAAGTGAACCTGTTCCTGCTCGCCGGTCGCGTTTATCCGCTACGTCTCGAATTCTTCAAAGCGAAGCATGGCGAAAAGGATCCCAAAAACAAAGACAAAGAAGAAAAAAAACCACCCCCGACGCCCGCCTCAATCACTCTGTCGTGGAAGCGACCGAACGGCGTTTTGGAATCGATCCCGACGGAGAATCTTTCGCCAAGCTCATCACAAGAATCGTACGTGTGCGGCACTTCGTTTCCGCCCGACGACCGCAGTTATGGCTGGGAGCGGGGAACGAGCGTCTCGAAAGAGTGGGACCAAGCGACGACCGAGGCGGCCCTCACGGCGATGGACTTCATCCTGCCGAAATTGCCGCAAATCACGGGCGTAAAGGACGATTCGCCCGACCGGGAAAAAAAACTGAAGGAGTTTTGCCGCACGTTTATCGAACGGGCATTTCGCCGTCCACTCTCCAAAGAGCAAGGCGAAGCGTTGATCGACAAACCGTTCGCCGCCGCGAGCGATTTGAACATCGCGGTCAAGCGGGTGTTGCTCCTCACATTGAAATCACCTCGATTTTTATACCGCGAAATCGGCGCGCAGCCCGACAACTATGACGTGGCCTCGCGATTGTCGTTTGCGTTGTGGGATTCGTTGCCGAGTCCCGAGTTGTTGAAGGCCGCCGCCAGCGATCAGCTTAAAACCAAGGAGCAAATTGCCAAACAGGCCGAGCGGATGTTGGCCGATCCGCGGGCTAAGGCGAAGGGCCGAGAGTTTTTGCTCACTTGGCTCAAGGTCGATCAAGCTCGCGATTTAACCAAAGACGCGACGACGTTTCCTGACTTTGATCCGGCCATGATCGCCGATTTGCGAATATCGCTGGAACTGTTCCTCGATCAAGTTCTCTCTTCAGACCGCAGCGACTTTCGCGAATTGCTGTTGGCGGAAGAGATTCCGCTGAACGAACGACTGGCGAAGTTTTACGGTCTCGACGCGCCGGAACAGCCGGGTTTCACGAAGATGAAGCTCAACGCCGACCAACGAGCCGGCGTTCTCACACATCCCTATTTGATGACGAGTTACGCTCACAACACCGATAGCTCGCCCATCTTGCGGGGCGTGTATCTCGCGCGTGGAATTTTGGGCCTCTCGTTGCGGCCGCCGCCAGAGGCAATCGCGCCGCTCCCCGCCGATCTGCATCCCGATCTTTCGACCCGCGAGAGAGTAGCGATTCAGACGAAGGCGACCGCTTGCATGACGTGTCATGGGATTATCAATCCGCTGGGATATACGTTTGAGCATTTTGATGCCGTTGGCCGTTTTCGCGAACTGGATCACGGCAAGGCGGTCGACTCAACCGGCAGTTATCGCACGAGTGGCGGTCGAGAAGTGACGCTAAACAACGCGAAGGAGTTGGCGAAGTTTCTGGTGGACAGCGACGAGGCCCAATCGGCCTTCGTTGAGCAGTTGTTCCATCATTTGGTGCAACAGCCGGTTCGCGCTTATGGACCCGATACTTTGGAAGAGTTGCGAAAGTCGTTTATCAAAAACGAATTCAATATTCGCAAACTGGCCATCGAGATCATGACAGTTTCCGTCCAGCAAAAACGGGAAACTGTCGCTCAAGCTAACGGAAAATGAGGTGGGTTGTTCGCTGGCGAAAATCCATTTTCGAATCGGATTATTGAGAATTACTCGCACTACGCCAACGACCTTTGGCCCGATTCTTGCCCCCTAGTAAAAAAACGGTCAGGATGAAAATGAGATCAATCAACATCACGACGCCAGCGAAGTAAATCCACCGCACGGCGGCCTGATCTTTTTTTTCCCGCTGCGCCTCGGCCTCTGTCAAAAAACTGATCCCGTAGAGATTGAACTTTCGCCATTCATCATCGCAACGCATTGCGGACCATTTTTGAATATCACCGCGAACGGTCGCAATGTCGACTTCCGGCTGCCGCGAGAAGTGCTTGTACATTGCGAAGCCTGCGGTGGTGACGAACAGCAACAGCCCCAAAAAGATAATTGCCTGTTGTTCATTCCAGGTACTCTCGCGAGCATCGTTCGATTGAGCAGCGCGGGCTAACTTTCGCAAATCACGAAGTTGCGGGACATCCAATATGTTGCCACAGGGGCACGAATAGGTGCTGCCCGATTCGCTGGCCGTGACCAACGTCGTTCGCCCACATTCGCACGACAGTAAAAACATTTCGCTCATTGGGTTTTTCTACTTAACACTACTCGGGCGAGATGCTCCCGCGTTTCGCCCACCAGGGAAGTTGAATTCCCCCGTCAATGGTGAGCGTGCTGCCGGTCATGTAATCGCTTTTCGGCGAAGCGAGAAACACGATTCCGCGGGCGATCTCTCCGGGTTGTCCCAGCCGGCCCCAGGGAAGCTTTTGACCCGACTGGGTCAGTTTTTCCTCGGTCGCAAATTTCCGTTCGCCCGGCGTATCAATCCAGCCGGGATGAATGATGTTCACTCGAATTCGATGTTCGGTCAATTCAATTGCCGCTGTTCGCGCCATGTGATCAATGGCCGCCTTGGCCATGTTATAGGCCATCGCCCGCGGCACAGGCACGACCGCGTGCGGCGAACTTACGATCACGATCGAGCCGCCCGATGCCTGAGCGAGCATCTGACAAGTCGCCGCCCGTAAAACGTGAAACGCTCCCCACATCGTCACATCAATCGTGCGGTGGAAACCGGCCATGTCGGCGGCGTGAAACCATTCTCGGTCGCTATAGGCCGCATTGCTCACGGCGCAATCCAAGCGTCCCAACGTCTGTACGGTTTTGGCGACCATTTGTTCGACTGTCGACAAGTCGGAAACATCGCCAGGGACGAGAACGGCCTTTCGCCCGTGGCTTTTGACCAAGGCGGCGACTTCTTCGGCCTCGTCGGGGTGCGCACGAAAATTGATCGCCACATCGGCTCCCGCTTCGGCGAAGGCGATGGCCGCCGCGCGGCCGATTCCACGACTGGCCCCGGTGATGAATACGACTTTATCCTGTAATTCCATGTCGAAATGGACCTGCGTCAAGGGAAGTGAATTGGAATGCCTCGTGGCAAATTGTTTTTTGAGTTTGGTCTTGGGGGCAAGGGCTTTCGCACAATAAATCGGGAATTATTCGCGCGGTGCGGGAGAAGTTGCGAATTAAATCGCGCGGGTCATGTCGATTCTCCGTTTCCGTAACGTCGAGTGATCGATGGTCGCGTTTCACGCGGCAAAAGTTGCGTGGGGTTTTAGCCCCGCTTATTCATAGACGAAAAAAGCCGACGATGGCGATACAACATTCACACTCGACGGTCGCATTATACTCGATGTCGGGCATTTTGTCGGGTGGTAAAATTGGGCCATTTTGTGTGAGGCCCGGCAGCGGTTTTTTTGAGATTTCCCGTGGGTTCCCTGAACCATTTCGCCAGGAAGCTACGGGCGTCGTGTCCCAGGTTGACCAGCAAACTATTGCCACGGGCATACGAACCGGCCGAGCTGATTGCTGCTACGAGTCGCCGTCCTTTAGTCCCAAGCGACTTAGCCAGCGGCCCCGGACCGGTTTGGGCGTGGCTTCGAACGTGGTGTCGTCTGTCTCGTTGTTCGATCGTTGTTCTTTGCGTTTGGCGTAAGCCGAAAGTTTTTCATCGATGTCGGCTTTGTCGCGTGCCATTTTTGCCCGCTCGATGGAGAGATCGACTTCGGCCTGTCGGAGTTTTTCCCGCCACTGGTCTTGCAACTCGCGGAGTTTGGCCCGCTCGACTTGGATCATTTCGTCCCGGTCGAGCACGTCGGCCTTCGACGGATCGCTGTGGGCACGTTGCGAGCGATCTTCCCAGTCTTGCAGCTTCGATTTTAGCTCGGCAATTTCACGGTCGCGCTGAGCAACGACTTCGTCGGTGATGTGAATCGCCCCTTCGAGCGTCAGCCGCTGCTCGGAATTTCGTGGGTTCGACCTGACATCGGCATCTTCAAGAGAGGCCAACAGCCGGCGTTTTTGCGATTCCCAATCGAGTTGTGTTTCGGGCTTCGCTTGGTCCTTGTTATGCGAACGAACTTCGGAGATTTGGTCCTCAAGTTCGGCATTTCGCCGCTTGAGTTCACGGACGTCTTGCACCGCAAGCTCAAAGCGGCGTTGCAAGTCTTCCGCTCGACGAGTGTCGGCACGATCATTCGCGGCGGGTGTTTTGGCTTCGGACGTTTCTATTTCGGCTGCTTGAAGCGATTTCATTTGGTCTAATTGATCTTCGGCGGCGGCCAACTTGGTGGCCGTTTCTACGCGTTCCTTCATCCAGAGTGTTTGCGCCTGACGCCAGAGCGATTGCTCTTCGGACCATTCGGTCGCCGCCTGGCGCAACCGTTCACACTCCGCCCGCAGGGAGTCGAGTTCGGCGGTCGATTCAATCGGCGGTGATTCTTGTGCGGTCTTCGTCCGTTCGGCGGAAAGCTCGGCCCGTTCTGCGATTATGGCGGCCCGCTGGACTTGTAGTTCAGCGGCAATGCGGCGACGCTGGGCTTTGGTTTCGGCTTGTTCGGCGGAGAAGTGTTCCTGTTGAACGTCGAGTTGTTGTTCGCGTTCGTCGAGCCGTTTGCAACGGCGTTCGAGCCGTTCGCGGTCTTCAACGAATTCCTCTCGGTCGGCGTTGAGCCGCCGCTGAGAGCGACGCAATTCGGCCAGGGCGGTCTCCAGGTCGAATAATCCCGCTGAATCGTTAGCCGTTTCGCACAATTGTTCTAACTGTGCGAGCTGCTCAATGGGCGTTGCGTTGACAACAACTTCGCGATCAACACTCATTGGCTCTGCGCGTGGCAACTCAATGGCTGGCCGATTGGCCAACTTCGCTTGTTCAAGTTGTCGATGTTTGCGGGACATGGGACGAAAACTATTTCAGTTCATTGATAAAGCGGGTCAGTCGGGCGTCGAGCATCGTGAAATCTTGCCCAAACACGCTCACAAAATCGGCGTAACGATCCGCCGGGCTGTAGGTTTGGAACACGAGTCGTTCGGCCGTGATTTGCAAATACTTGGCGTACTCGCGGGGCATTGTCTCGACGAGAAAGAACGTCAACGCCCAGGCTTCCGCATAGGCGCCGGACGGATTTTCCTGGAACCGGCGGTCGGACGTGAGTAAATCCTGAATCGAGTCTTTCGTCCGCTTCGTTTTTTGGAATTGGCGAAATTCGGCCAAGCGTGAGGTATTGACGCGATTTGCTCGTTCGGGAAAATCGTGGGCGTCGTAAACGCCTTTGGCCTCGAACATCGTGGCTAAACCCTCGCCAACCCAACTCGGCGTGGGAGTAAAGCGGCGATGGATTCCGACGTTGAAGGCTGTTTGATGTGTCGCTTCATGGATGATCGTTTCGGCCGTCTCACGCCAATTTTTGCCCCGGGCCGCATTGCCCAGGTCGTACATCATCAACCGATTCGAGACCTGCCAATAAAAACCGATGATCTCTTCACCGATCTTGGTTCCTTCACGCTGGGCGGCTTGGTGAAATTCGTCCCGGTTGTGCCACACGATGGCGACCATCGGAAATTCTGGCTCCGTCGGTGTGAAACCACGAACGGAAAAATAATGGACGCAGGCGGTGTACAGGTCTTCAAAGCGTTGCGGCCAAACGTCGCGCTGACCACGGGGAAAAGCCACGACGAAATGTCGCGTGTTCACGACTTCAAAACGGTCGCCCATTTCTTTTTCGAGCCGCGATTTCATGTCGCTGGCTGTGTAGGGGCGAAAGGGGTCGTGCGACCAAACGGGGTTGCCGAGCGATTGCGGCGGCACGGACCAAAGTCGGCCGTCGCGACCGAGCAGGCCGACTTGACCCGTAGTGGCGAACAGCTTCGCCGCCTGCACGTGAACGCCACCGATGTCCGTTTCCAGCATCGGCGTGGACGTCTCAACGGCGCGAGCGGCGTTCGTTGCCAACGCGACGTGCCAGCAAATCAGAATTAAACCGCACAACCGATACATGTCCTACCTACACTTGGCATGGAGCTTGACGACCATCTCCAATGTAGGTCATAAACCATGTCCTGGCCGAACATTAACGCGTGCCAATCGCCAACAAATCAGGCAGTTTGGACTTACCGCCGGTAAAAGTCCGTCCAGTGAAAACTAAGCGATTTGCCCTGAGCAGGGAGCAATTCCTTGGGAATTTCGACTTCAATCGCCGTTGGCTCTTTGACTCGCCGAACGTGCACGTGATAAACGGCCTTGTCGGACTGGTCTGTGCGCTTACCTTGGTCGTCGAAATTAATCGTGGTTTTGTCGTCGGAATGTGGCAAGTTCACTTCGAACTGAACTTGGTTGACCTCGATGTTTAAGCCTTCCAAACCGCGAAATTTCAGGAGTCGCAGAACGACGTGCTGGGGCCATTGGCCTTCCTTCAATTCCACATCGCCGTACCCAAGGTTACGGGAATCGTCTAGGGTGAATACGACCGTGTCCTTGGAAAGAACCGTTTCCATCTTCTGATCCTGCGGACGAGAGAGCTTCCAAGAAAACTTCGGTTGCGGCGGTTCTTCGGCGGTCAAGTTCGCGGCACACGACCAACATCCGACCGCCAGAATTCCGATTATTGGGCCAAATCGCATGGGTGTCTCCTGGAGAATGAGGGGCTGGTGGGTCGGACAGTTCCTATTGTACCGATTTTTCTGAATCGATATTAGGTGGGGTTTTGCGCAACGGGATTGATATACAGAAATGCGTCTCCTACCCCAATCCGCCATATCTGCGGTCGCGGGCGGCGTAATCACGCAATGCTTGTTGTAGGTCTTCTTCGCGAAAGTCGGGCCAGCATTTCTCCGTCACCCAAATTTCGGCGTAACTAATCTGCCAGAGGAGAAAATTGCTAATCCGCATTTCGTTGGCCGTGCGAATGAGTAGGTCGGGATCGGACATGCCCGAGGTGTACAGGTGCGAGGAGATCGACTCTTCGGTCAGATCATCAGGCGAAATGCTGCCCGACTGAACTTCGTGGGCAATTGAACGAACGGCATCAAGCATCTCTCCCCGCGAACCGTAATTGATCGCCAAACAAAGATTCATGCCGGTGTTGTGGGCACTCATTTCAATCGTGCGGTCGATTTCGGCCAGGGCGGCGGGCGCGATCCCTGCCCGACGACCGATTAAGCTGACCGTGATGTTTTTTTCCATGATCAAGGTTCGCTCCTCGATCATGTATTGTTCCAACAGGTGCATCAGACAATCGAGTTCAAGCTGCGGCCGCTTCCAATTTTCACTCGACAGACAAAAGAGCGTGAGCTGTTTCAAGCCAAGTCGGGCGGCTTCAATCGTCGTTTTGCGAACGCTCGTTGCCCCGCGACGATGTCCCTCGATCCGCAGCAAACCTTGTCGCTGTGCCCAACGACCGTTGCCGTCCATGATGATCGCGACGTGCTGCGGCAGCTTTTCGCGCGGCAAATCGGAGAGAGGTGAGGGAACGGAAGTGGAGGGGAGGGAAGTCAAAAGTCAGAACGCAAAATGCAGAACAAGGAACATTCAACAGGAAACAAAAACAACTTAGACGGTGGCGGGTGTGCGGCGCGTGGGAACGGCGAAGATGGTTTGTTCGCGGTCGGGGCCGACGGAGACGTATTCGACGGGGCGGGCGATGATTTCGCTGATCCGTTTCAGATAAGCCAAAGCGTTTTTGGGCAGGTCGGCCATATTCCGAATATGGGTGATGTCCTCTTGCCAGCCAGGAACGGTTTCATAGACCGGTTTCGCCAATCGCAAATCGTCCACATGGCTCGGAAAGTTCGTCACGCGACGACCGTCAATTTCATAGGCGGTGCAGATTTTGATCTCCGACACTTCGCTCAGCACGTCGAGCAACATGACCGACAGGGCATTCACGCCACTCAGGCGAGCGGTGTAACGGACGGCGACCGCATCGAACCAGCCGCAGCGGCGCGGACGCCGGGTGACTGTTCCATATTCGTTGCCCTTGTCACGGAGGTGCTGGCCCGTCGCGTTGTCTTGTTCGGTCGGAAACGGCCCGCCGCCGACGCGAGTGGAGTACGCTTTAATCACGCCGATAACTTTGTTGATCCAGCGGCCGGGAACGCCCGACCCGCTCGACACGCCGACGCCGCTTGAGTTGCTGCTGGTGACGAACGGAAAAGTGCCGTGGTCGATGTCGAGGAGCGCACCTTGGGCACCTTCAAACAACAGCCGCTTGTTATCTTCGACCGCATCGAGCAGATAGGCGGTCGTATCGGTGACAAACGGTTTCAGCCGTTCAGCATAGCCCCGATATTCGTCGTAGATTTTAGCAGCGTCGAGGACGACTTCGGTCTGACCATTCAGCCCGGCGAGCGATTGTTTCTTGGCGGCGACAACGTGATTGATCCGCTCGCGAAACGTGTCGCGATAAAGATCGCCCAACCGAATTGCGAACGAGCGGCCTACCTTGTCCCGATAACAGGGACCGATCCCCCGTTGCGTCGTGCCAATGGCCTCTCCGCCGGTGTTCGTGTCAAAGGCGCGATCTTCGGCCATGTGCCAGGGGAAAATGACGTGGGCACGGTCCGAGATCAACAGGTTTTTGCTGACGGCAATTCCGCGAGCGAGAAGTTGGTCAATCTCGCCCAGAACGCTGGGGGGATTGAGGACGACGCCGCCGGTAATGACGCAGGGAACCTTGGGGTTAAGAATTCCGCTGGGGATCAGGGAGAGTTTGTAGGTCTCTCCGTTGGCGACGACGGTGTGTCCGGCGTTGGCACCCCCTTGATAACGGACGACGATGTCATGTTCTTCGGTCAACAGATCAACGAGTTTGCCTTTGGCTTCGTCGCCCCATTGAAGTCCGATTACGCAAGTTCCTGGCACGGTAAAATCCTCAATCAAAAAATTTCGTAGTTTCGAATTGTCGTTTCGTCGGACCGGTGGCCCTTACCCGGGCTACGTCTGCGGCATTCGACATGCTCAAACCAAGCAGTTTACGGGAGAGTAAACGTCTGTTCAAGGCGCGATTTCGGCTCGAATGTTCGGCGAACTGCCGATTGTTCGTGATTTGCGTGTGCGAGAACTTGGCAAAACGCCAACCCTTTGGGCTTATCGGTTGTGATGTGAAATTGAGGGAATCCCCAAACCAAGGCCGTCCTCCTCTGCAAATTGACAGGAACGCCGAAAAGTTCACCTCGAAGGCACCGAGGACACCGAGAAGAAAAGGGCAATAGTGATGTTGCAAAGAATAGCTACCGACTGCGACCGGCTGTGAAGCATCTTCGTCGGCCAATCATTTCAACACAATTTATCGCGCGCTCATTTAGAATCTAAAACTGGGCACCACCGCCGCCACCCGGCGGATTGAAAAAACTCGGACCGACCGCAGGCACGGCGATTTTTTTGAGTTCCTCTGGCTTTTCTTTTGGCGGGTCAGTCCAAACGCCCTGTTTCGTCATAATGTGGCGGATCTCGCGCAAAACGACTTCATTGTGTCGGACGATAATCGTTTGGGTAACGGTCGCGACGGGAGTCGGCTGTTCCGTTTGGATAAAAACGCCCGGTTCTTTCCAAATCTTTTCTCCCAGTTCGCTCTTGATAATGGTGACGACGTCCGTCGCCGACAATTCAGGACCGTTCCCAATGTATCTGCTGGAGGCTGGCAATCCGACCGCCCGGAAAATAACTGTCGTTAGTTCATTGGGATCCCGCTTCTTTTCAGCGGGACGAGGCTGTTCCTTCAATTTGGTCCGCAAGTCCGTCAGGAACTGTTCAATCTCGTTATGGACCTCGTGGGTTTGATGAACGATGAGTGAGCGGGCGGGCGGGAAATAGGAAATGCTTCCCGGTCCGCCGATGTTGACCCAGGATGGTGGTCGAACTATCGCCTGAACCGTTCTGGCGAAATCCTCTGCCAGCACCTTCCCATTTGCGATGTCATTCTGGACTGCCCTGGAAGGGGTGTCACCTTGACTGGCCCTGATTAACAGGTCGCCAATCGGATAGACACGAGCCGTCGTCCTTTTGCAAGCTTCGTCATAGGTCGTGATCCAGATTACTTCATCGACGACCGTAAAACAAAGTTTGTACGTCTTCAAAAAATGCTCGAAACATTTGCCAGCGGGCAGCCCCCGCAATTGAACCGTCTGCGGCGAATGGATGTCGATTCCCGAATCTTTGAGGGCCTGTTCGTCAATATGAATCGGAACCGGGATATTCACGCGAAAATAGTCGATTACATCACTGAACGGAGTCTGATTGAAATCAATGTCGAGGGGCTGCTGCAATGCCTTGTTGATCCTGGCCAACGCGGCATTTTCGTACTCGGTTGTGTTCAGCCAGATGGGGTCTGTTGCGGAATTTGCTTCCACGGCAGTTTTTGTCGCACGCAATGACGCTAGTAGATGGACGATCCGCATTTGAATCTCTTCGCTTTGATCGACGGCAATCATCCCCAAGACTTCTTTGATCATACCCGGTCCACCGACATCGTCCCAATGGTGCGAGCCAACGGACGACTTTACCACTTCAATTAAGGACTCATAATCCTCCGCTGGTTCACCAAATTCATTTTTGGTCGTTACCAAGTCACGAACAGCGTAAACTTCGCGGATGTATTCCAATCTTCCACCCCCGCTGATCGCGACGGTTCCGTCTCGTGTCACATCGAACGCCAAATGGGCGGAACGCAACAACCAATATAGTCCGCTGCGAAGTGAAACGTTCTTCATCTGAAAAGTGACGGGCGAGTTCAGATCGACTCCATGCTCCTTGATGGATTCATTGTGAAACTCGATGTTCAAACCCGACGACTTGGCGGTCTGCTCAATCGCTTCTCCGAGTCGTGTTCCCTGGAAGTCCAACACGGTTGGCTTGGCCAAAGCTTCCCGCGTATGGGCAAGGGGCGACAACGGCGGTGGAGCGAACAGAGCCGGTTTTTGGTCGGGCACCTTCGCATTGGCTGGCCCCTGCTTTGCGGTAGGATTGCCGCCGAAAGTCAAAAGTCCCATAGCCAACACGAGACCGACCCCCAAACTCCACGATCTCACTTTCATAGAGCACCTGTTTTGAAAAACCGAAAGTGGACATCTCACGAGCCACGTAGTGCATCGCACGAGAGCGACCGAAATCAACGTTCAACCGCTTGACGTCCGGTCGGACTAATTTCCTGCGGGTTTCTCGACCACCGGTTGTTTGAGTTGGCGCAGGTCGGAAATTAAGGCGAGAATCAATTCCTGATTGGCCGACGACTGCGTGACGACCAAGCCCCCTTCGGCGGAATGTACAGCACAGGGGCCGCCATTGTCTTCCCAGGTGGTCGGAGCAATATGGCTCCGCACCAGAGTGACAAGCTCGTCGGAACTGAGATGGAGATCGGCCACAGAATAAACTTTCGTGGAGACAAAGCTCTCGGCTTTTTCGCGAGTCGTGATTTGTAGCACTTCGTGGCGAATTACGTAAGTTAGTTCGCCTCCCTCAAGTTGATCGAAAATCAAACCGAGTGCCGATTTCAATGAGACATTTTTCACACGCAAAGTCACCGGCGCATCAGACGCAACACCGGCCTCGTTCAATACGCGGTTGTTGAGCAGAATCTGCATGCCCGTCACGTCCGATAGAAACTGAACGGCGTCGCGCAGGGGCGTATCCTGAAATTCGAGATTGACCTTTTTCGCCAACGCTTGTTGGATTTCTTGTTCGGCGGCAGCGACATTGACCGGACCGTCGGCAGTTTTTTTGGCCGGTTCGTCGGCCGCATACACAACGGTCGGATTTCCCCATGACAAGCAAACCAAACTAACCAAGCTAGCAATGGCGACTACAAAATTTGGGGTGCGCATGACGGGCCTCCTCCTCAAGAAAAGATACCGGACGAGAAAAGAAAAAGAAAACGAGATGAGTGTTTCGGTCGCAGGTTCCGGACCGCAACCATGATCTAAGATAACACGAAAAACCCCAACAAAGCAAGCAGATTGGGTGGCATTTCAGGGATTCTCAGTTTTCCAATTTGGTGGACATGCGTATAATCGGGGTGGTGTAACGAGTCTTTTTCTCAAGGAGGTTAAGCTGTGACGTCTGCTCCCG
>JAYUFG010000257.1:0-5230 GCA_043738845.1 Planctomycetaceae bacterium | reverse complement strand
GATCTTGGTGAATGGTTCTTGCGGAAGAAGTGGGGATTGGTGTGAAGTGTGCGGTTCATTTGAATTGCAAGTGAAGACGAGCGGGTAGCTGACGTTGCTCATACCAACGAGTAGAAATCGATTAGAGGGTGACGAATGCGTCACCGCAGACGCGGCTTTGATTGCGTTGGAGTAACGGTTCCAGGCGTTCCGCCGCGTTCCACAATTTGGCTATTCATAGTTCGCCGTTGACACCGCTACGGGACAGGCAACGACGGCCGTTCATGCGAAGGACGCCTGTAACAATCGGTCGTCGATTGAAAATCATGAGTCTATATTCACTGGCAGAGCCCATTGATCTTAACACATCTCTGCTAGCATCAAAAAACGCCGAGAAAACGCATGTGCGAAAACTGAACACTCAAAACGCGAAAGTCGATTTTCCCGATGTTTTGAACAGTACAATACGATGCTAGCAAACATGTGTTAAGATCAATGGCCCGAGCCAGTGGCACACTGGGGTTACTTCGGCAGGCCAGAATTAAGACCTGGCTCTTTGATCGCCCCTCCTGGCCGCTGATGTGGCGGGATCACGACGCCGCAACTCACAATGAATTGCAAGGCCTGATCGACGGTCATGTTCAACTCGACCACTTCCCGTTTTCGAACGGCAACACTTCGCGCCGCCATCGGCATCGGCGAACAGGGAACTAGTACCGCGAGAATTGGCTCGTTGACTGCCGCCCGAATGTCGGCCAAGCTCTCGCCCGTTACAAAGCCGACGGACCACACTCCCTGACGGGGATATTCAATCGCCACGACTCGCGTATATTCAAACTGTTTCGTATTGAGCATGAAATCGGTCACTTGCTTGACCGAGCCGTAAACATTCCGCACCAAGGGCAACCGGGCAATCAACTTTTCAAACACGCCCCACAAAAACGAGCCGACGCCCGCCGCGAGAAACTTGCCCAACAAATAGATCATCAGCAAAAAGACGCACACAAAAACGGGCACGACAATGTGCGGCTGTAAAAATCGCAGGTCAACATAGCGGGCATACATCGCCCGACCGTTCGACGGCAGCGGTTCGTGCGGTTGCATCTGCTTGACGTAACTGACCACTTCATCGGGCACATACTCGCCCGATTCGAGGAGTGCAAAGGTTTGCCCTTCGACGATGGTTTGCGGGGGAGAACCTTTCACGCTGGGAAGGATGTCACGCAGCCGCCACATGAGCACATTGCGAATTCCATCCTCGACCGGATGCAGCACATTTTGATTGACGGTCGAAGCGATCCAGACAAAAAAGACAATCGTCAACAGCGGTGGCACGAGGACACTGAGTCCACGAATCACGGCCGCGCGAAATGGGCGGCGGCGACGTGAAGGGATCGGCGGTGAACTGAGCGGCGGAATCTCGGGCATGGCCCCATTGTGGCCAATTCAATTCCGTTCGCAAGCGGTGACTCGCGTAGGTCAGGTACCCCATACCTGACAAGGATCTCAATACCCACGACCAAACCGGCTTTCGGTGGAATCCCGACCACATTTTGTCAGGTACGGGGTACCTGACCTACAAGTATATGGACGATCGGAATAAAACTCACCCAAAGGGATGACTTGGGTTCGTTCTGCCCCTGCCATTCAACCAGTCAAACCAGTCGAAAACCGTACTTCGACCTTGTGATCCGGTTCGGGCACGGTTAAACTCCCACCCGTCCAATTTCCCCCTTTTTTTGTCCGATACGGCCCAAATCGGCTGAAATTGGCCATCGGGGGCGGAATAAGCGGCTCGGTTGGCGAAAACCTGGGCGAAATTGGTGCGAAGTTTCGTGGATTTCTCTTGAATTGGATTTTGGTGCTTTTAGAATGGAACTAGAGGCTCCAATTTCCGTAAACCTCATAAAGCCCCAAAGGTGCCTTATGCGTATGACGGTTTTTGGTTTAGGACTTGGCCTCGTGGTGTTGCTCCTCATCGCGGCAATCAGCGGTCCACCCAGTATTGTCTTTGCTCAAAAGCCGGGAACTCTTCCGGCCACGACGGGCGAAGGGTTGATCGCGTTTACGTCGCCGGTTAATGACAAGGTCCAAATGCTGACCGTTGTCGAACCGCGACAGCACGTCGTGAGTGTGTATCATATAGATACCCGCTCCGGCGAGATTGCTTTGAAGAGTGTCCGCAACATCCACTGGGATTTGCAGATGTCAGAATTTAACGGTGTGAGCCCGCTGCCGCGCGAGATTCGCTCGCTGGCCGAGCCACACTGACCGTTTACCGCGTGTCGAAGAATCTGTCCCGGCTCAACCATTCGCAGCCGGTCGGATGATTCGACACGCTCTAAGTTTAGGGAATTCGCTCGATGGCCCGCAAACCACTTAGTGCTGAAGAAGCTGCTCAAATTCTCAACGTGTTGCCCGAAGACGTCCATCGTTTTCGCGAGCAGCGAAAATTGAGCGGCATGAAAGATGGCGGGACATGGAAGTTCAAGCCGGACGAAGTCGAACGTTTGGCCGAAGAACTTAAGCACGACGGCGCGAGCGGATCCTCGGGGCTCTCGCTCGAATTGGGAGAGCCAGACTCCGTCCTTCTCAGCGAGGTCGAGTTGGGCAAATCGCCCGAGACGACTAGCAGCACGATCATCGGCAGCAAAGGGAAAAAAACGAACGCCAGCGAGAGTGACATCCTCATGTCGGGCGTCACGCCCCCCCCACGCAAGAAATCCGAATCGAGCGACCTGAAACTTTCCTCGTCGAGCAATATTGGCTTGGCTCCCTCCGATAGTGGAAAGGCGTTTGAGGAAATCGACGACTTCGCCGATCTCGGTTCGTCGGGTGTGTCGGACTTAAACCTGATCGACGACGCCAAACCCAAAGCAGGCCAAGCCAAAACACCGGGCAGTAGCGTCAGCCTCTCCGACGATGACGAACTCGTTCTCGGCGGCAGTGGCAGCGACGTGACCCTCGGCGGTGGCGACAGCGGGATCGGTCTTTCCGCTCCGTCCGACAGTGGTTTGAATCTCGAAGAACCGCTTGAACTCGGCGGCTCGAACGTCGAAATGATGGAACTCGGCGAAGACGACGTGCTTTCGCTCGAAGAAGATGCCGATCTGGAATCGGCGACACAACTTAAAGCCGACGACGAGTTTTTGCTCACGCCCTCCAGTGGCAGCGAAGATTCTTCCGACAGCGGTTCGCAAGTGATCGCCCTGGATGAAGGTGAATTCGGCCATCCGTCGGGTGGTGGAATGCTCGTCGAAGATGGTGGAATGATGGCCGGTGGAATGATGGGCATGGCCGGAGCGGCCGCAATGACGGGAATGCAGCCGGGCGGCGCGATGATGTTTGCCCCATCGATTCCCGAAGCTCCCTATTCGATTTGGAACATTCTCGGACTACTCGTGTGCATCATTCTGTTGATGCTGGCGGGCATGTTCATGTACGACCTGATCCGCAACATGTGGAGTTGGGACCAAACCATGACGGTCAACAGCAGCATGATGGATGCGATTCTCAAGTGGTTTGAGAAGTAGACAAGGTACAACAGGCTTAAAGTACAAGCGGCATCTTACCGCTTGAGAACGAAGTACGCGGCAAGATGCTGCGTGTACTTTGCCAACGGTTCAGCGCATCGGCGAGTGATTGTCCATCGGCCAATCACGCCACATCGTCAATCCTTCTTATTCCTTTTTCGCCGGACCATTAAAACTCGCTTGCATTCGGGCCAGTTGCTCGGCGCGGGTTTTCGCATCGGCGGCTGGCTCAAAATCGAGCGGGTGATTGAGGAGCCGCGACAGATGCAGCGATGCCTGTTCCCGCTTTTCCAGTTCGTTCCGATTGAGTAACGCCAGCCAGATGCGGCGGTCGCCCAACAGTTGAGCCGCCATTTGCTCGGGCGAATCGTCTGTCGAATGGTTGAGATAGAGTGTCAGGATCGCTTCAATTCGCGAACGTTGCTCGGCATCCATTTTGGTCAAATCGAGCGATTGCAAAAAAGGGAGCGCGGTGCGGCCGGCGTCGCGGAGTTTGCGGTCGGCCGCCCGGCGTTGGGCATACGTTGGCAAACCGAGGTCGGCGATCAGCGGCCGCAATTTGTCGACATCTTCGGGAACATAGCCCTTGGCCAGCTTGAACAAATTCGACTCGAGATCGGCCGCCATGTCGGACATTTTCCATTTTGGGCGAAGCGTTTCCAGCAGCGGGGCAAGTTGCTTGCGACACAACTCTGGTTCGGCCAGGAACAAATGCCACAGTGAATCTCCCCGCAAGTCCCACGCTTGGTCGCCGATTTTCGCTGCGAGTGTACACGCCCCTTTTTCCTGAAGAAACGTGATTTGCGGACCGTTGGCTTTGGGCGTTACGGTCGCGGCTGCCCGGTCTCCGTTGCTATTGAACTCCAAGTGAACCGTTTCGGTTTCCGTCGTTAAGGAATAGTCGATCTGGCAGCCGCCATTGTTGAACACGATGCTCGACGTTTCTTTGCGACCGCCGCTGTCGGAACTGGACGTCGTACTGCCGCCAAAATTTTGGCTGGAAACACGAATCTGTCCGTCGATCAATCGCGACCCAAACATCGTGTTCTGCGAGAGATGGGTCGCGTTCGGGACGGTTCGTGTGGGAATCTCAGCAGCGACGAGGGATTCAATGGTGAGTGAGTTAAGAGACAGAAACAACGCCACCCAGCAGCTAGTGACACCCAGAATTGGTCGCTTGGTCGTCATGGCGTTATCGGTTCATTGAATTCGTCGTAGGCTTACGTCATCACGGCGAGAATTTCGTCCTCGCTCATAATCAGCAGGTCGTCGCCGTCCACCTCGACCTCATTTCCGGCATAGGTTGAGAACAAAACGCGATCTCCCTCTTGCACCTGATGGGCCACATGGGTTCCGTTTTGCAAAGTACGACCGTCGCCGACTGACAGAACCCGACCCTGTTGAGGACGTTTTTGGGCCGAGTCAGGCAGGACGATCCCGCCCGCCGTTTTTTCCTCAGAGGCCAGACGTTTGACAACGATATTCGCACCGAGCGGGATAACTTTCATCGGATGTGTTTTAGCGAAAGGTGGGGTAATGGGAAATGATGAATGCGGAATGATGAACGATGAATTAAAGAAAACGCAGAACGGGGAGAGGTGAGGGTGAGTGGTGGTTTAGTGCAGGGCAATCGCACGTTAAATGGCTTGTTTTCCGGGGTTTTTCGTTTCGGAAGATGAAAAAATCCACTGCTAGCAACACAGCTTGAGAAATTTAGG
>JAYUFG010000256.1:0-5231 GCA_043738845.1 Planctomycetaceae bacterium | reverse complement strand
CCGATTCGAGTGCGTCGATGGTTCGCATCACGGCGATCCACCTCATGCTACGACGGCTATCACCGCCAGCATCGCGAGTCGCGTTTCACTACCAAGCCGCCGCCTGATCCCTCGATTTTACGCTGAAACTTACCGGATAGCCTCTAAAACCGGCAACCGCCAGCGATTGCGGGCATGCAAACCCAACGAAAGCCAGTCGCTCCACCGCGACCAATCCTCTGGACCTTACCACGGACATTGCGCGTTGGCCATCCTTGGCTCTCCTGTCATGCTGAGTGTGTGAAAACCACGCTTGTGGAGAGAGCCGGTTTTCGTGAAGAGCAATTGTTGCCGTTTTTTCAGAAAGTGCAGTAATCGTCAGAAGTCTGGCCTGTGGCATTTCATTTCCCAGATCGCACACATGCAATCACTTCACGTCGGGCGGCGGCGAACCGATGCGAAGTGAAATGGAGTTTGGTGGTGTCGTTGAGAATAAATTTCATATCGCCCGATTTGCACTCGCCGAGCGGTTATGGCCCAACCACAGCGAGCGAGTTTGTTCGTGGTAAATTGCTGAGGATTGTAAGTCCAATAATGTCACCCTTACCGTTTGTACCTTTTCGGTGCATCGTCTGGCGGAATGAATCCCTATACTGAGGGGGGTCTTGCCTGTGGGGCTTCCTGGCCATTTCTTGGCAATTCCGTACCAATTTTGGAGGCAATTGATCCGTTGGGGATGAATTTCTGGCCTTTCGGACCGGCGTGCGTTAGGATAGAGGGGTGGAGTTGTTTCCTATCCGGGAGGAGCCTACCTTCGGCGGCTGATATTCCGCGTAACTTTGCCCGCCTGCCGGGGTTTTATTCCCTGGGGTTGTGCCGCCAAACGGACGTTCTGGCGGCCCACCTGTCCCTTTAATTCTCACACCGTAATTCTCGCCTACTCTTTTAACCGTACTCTGTTCTATGAAGAATTTCATTCGGTTTGGTTTCGTGTTGGGTTCGTTGTTCTCGGTCGTTGCGGCTCGGTCTGCAATAGCGGCTGGCGACCCGACTTTTCTAGGTGCCTTGGCGTATGTCGAAGACAAAGATGTTGCGCCGAAGCTGGCCTTGTCGGAAGAGAAGTTGGCCCAGTTCAAAGCCTTGATCGCGGCGCGTGAAGCCGTCGCGCTCGAAATCGCCTCGATGAAGGACTTGGCCCCTGCCGACCGCGATGCGAAGCTCGCGGAGTGTCGCCGTGAATCAGAAAAGCAGGCGGTTGCTTTGCTCGATGAAGTTCAGCGCAAGACGTTCGAACAAGTCCGTCTGCAAAAGGGGGGTTATGAATCGCTGCTCGATCCGGCGATTGCCGAAAGTTTGAAACTGGAAGACAAACAAAAAGGGGACATCGCCGCCGTCATCGCCGACCGCAATGAAAAGATGAGTAAGGCCGACGACAAAGAGGCCGCCCGCATTCGACAAATGACGGAAGGAAAACTTTCCGCCGTTCTGAACAAAGATCAACGCGAAACATGGAAAGAACTGACGGGTGCTCCGAGCGGACCACCAGCGGTTGGACCCCCGGGTTTCGGGGGAACGGGTCGCCCCAGCACAGGCGGAAACACTGGTCGTGGCGGCTCACGTGATTCAACGCCCGGCGGAACACCGGGGAGCAGCGGCAGCAAAACGGTCGACAACAAAACACCGGCCGGGAAACCCGATCCGAACTCGATCAAGATCGTCGATGGCCTGCTCCATTTCAATTGCCGTTTTCAACCGTGGCGTGAATCCATCGAGTGGTTTGCCCACCAGGCCGATCTGTCGCTATATGGCGAAGAATTTCCCCAAGGAACTTTCAATTACACCGACTCGAAGGGTTATACTCCTGCCGCAGCACTTGATGAACTGAACGGCATCCTCTTACAGAAGAACTTCACTCTGGTGCGGCGCGATCGGATGTTGATTGTCGTAAATCTTGCTGAGGGCATCCCGCCGAACACGGTTCCCGTGCTGGAACCCAAGGATCTGGACGAGCGGGGCAAGTTTGAGATCGTCAGTGTGCTGTTCAAACCAGAAAAACTGACACCGGAAGAGGCCGCTGCGGAAATTCGCCCTCTGCTCGGACCACAAGGGACGACCGTAATAATGTCGAGATCGAATGGGCTGATGGTGACCGAAACGGCTGAAAAATTAAGGACAATTCGAAAAGTGTTGCAAAGTGAAGACAATCCACGGGAGCGACTCTCGACCTACGACATTAAGAATGGCGCGCCGCAAGAAGTCCTTGCGACAATGCGGCAATTGCTTGGTATCACAGCCGACAAAAACGTCACTGCCGACGGTTCGTTTCGCTTTGTCTACGACGCCAGTTGGAAAAAGATATATCTCAGCGGCAAGCCAGAAATGCTGACCAAGGTCGAAGGCATTCTCAAAACGGTCGATGTCGCCAGCCCGAATGGTGAAGGCGAAAAGCCGCCACAGTTTGAAGTCTACAGCGTCAACTCGTCCGATCCCGATTCCGTTTTGGACATTATGCGCACACTTTTGGCGGGTCAGCCGAATGTTCGCTTGGCCAAAGACCCGAAGACCGGTGCCCTCGTCGCTCTTGGCCCGCCGTCGGCTCATGCCACGATTCGCGGCGTCCTCGCCCAATTAAAGGATACCCGCCAAGTCGAAGTCTTCCGCCTGCATGTCATTGATGCCACGTTGGCCGTGACCGCAATCAACAAGCTGTTCGCAGGCGAAACCGAGTCGGGCACCGCTCCCAAGATCGAGGCTGAGTCCAACTCTCGCCAGATTTTGGTCCGTGGAACCGAGGGGCAAATCGGGCAAATCCGTAGCCTGCTCGAAAAGATGGGCGAACCGGTCGGACAATCGATTGCTGGCGGTGCTGATCCCGTCTCCAAAGGAAACGTGCGGCAGTATGCGGTGACAAGTCGTGCCGCCAAGACCGCTCTCGAACAGCTGGAACTGATTTGGCCCGCCGTGCGAAATAATCCAATCCGGGTGAGCTTTCCGAGTGGTGCCCTGCCAACGGTTCGTCCGAACGCGGACGTTTCGCCAAGTAGCGGGGCGTTCGGCACACGAGTCACGCCCAGCACCGATATTTTCCCGCCTACGACGCCAAAGCCGGCCGTTCCAGTGCCATTCAAAGAAGCCGAAAAGCCCCTTCCCAAGGCACCCTCGGAACCGATCAAGTTTGAATCGAACGAAGTCAACAAGAACGCAGCTGCCGATGATCGCACCGCTCAAGCGACGCCGAACACGTCGCCCGCCAAGGTGCGATTTGTCTTCGCCAAACAGACAACCGACGGCAAAGGGGCCAGTGTCAAAAACGATAGTGTCAAAGCCGACGGGGTTAAGGATGACGGTGCCAAAGGCGACGTGACCGAGCCGAAAGTAAAGTCGCAACCCGGTGCGCCGATTGTGGTCTCATTGGGTGCGTCGGGACTTATCGTTGCCTCTCAAGACCTGGAAGCTCTGGACGAATTCGAAGCCCTCCTCAAGACCCTGACCGACCGACAGTTTGCTGGCGGACATGAGTACACCGTATTTTATCTGAAGTATGCTCGGGCCGACATCGCGGCTGCATTACTGGAAGCTATTTTCGGCGGTGGGGGAGGTGCCAGCAGCAGCGGTGGTGGTGGCAATTTACTCGGCGATTTGGCTGGCGCGGCTTTCGGTGATGTGGGCGGCGGACTGCTCGGCGGACTGCTCGGCGGGGGCGGGGGGGGTTCGACTGGCGGTGGAACAACCGCCAAGGTTTCCGGCGGACTCGAAATCATTCCCGATGTGCGGCTGAATGCGTTGATCGTACAGGCCAGCCCGTCGAACCTCGACACCATCGAAGAACTGCTGAAAGTTATCGACCAACAGAGTAGTCCTCTGGATATAAATGTTGTGGGCAAGGCACGCATGATTGTCATCCACAACACGAACGCAGAATCGGTCGCCTCCGTCGTGCGGCAGGTCTACGCGGATAAAATGGCCCCCAATCCCAATCAACAACGACAACCGACACCCGACGAATTCTTCGCGGCCCTGCGAGGCGGTGCCGGAGGTGGTGGCCGTGGCGGACGGGGGGGCGGCGGACAAGCAGCGGCGGGCGGGCGAGGCGGCAATCAAGCCAACAACGAACAGAAGGTCACGATTGGCGTCGATACCCGTAGCAATTCAATTGTCGTGTCGGCACCCGATGGAATCTACAACGATATCGAAGCCTTAGTGAAGCAACTCGATCAGGTATCCACAACGGGCACCCAAAAGATTGAAATCGTCAAACTCGTACACGCGAACACGGCGACGGTTCAAAAGGCCGTCGCGGCAATGGTTGGTGAAACAGTTCAAACCTCGCGAATCAGTCTCGGTGGTGGCACCGGACAAGGCCAGCAACAAGGAGGTGGCGGTGGTGGTTTCGGTGGCGGAAACCAGGGAGGCTTAGGCGGTGGTATTTTCGGCGGTGGCAACCAAGGGGGCTTCGGTGGCGGAAACCAGGGTGGGTTCGGCGGTGGCAACCAAGGAGGCTTCGGCGGAGGAAATCAAGGTGGGTTCGGCGGTGGCAACCAAGGTGGCTTTGGTGGTGGAAATCAGGGCGGAGGCGGTTTTGGCGGTGGCAATCAAGGTGGTGGTCGCGGTGGTCGCGGTGGCCGTGGCGGTTGAACCTTGACTCGTTCTGAGTTGACGACAAACTCTGCGGACTCGACCTCTTGATTCCAATTCATCACCCGTGCTATTCGGGATGCTTCCCAGGGGACATTCAACGGATGGGGAGGGATTCGACGGGGTTTCCGTAACCGCTTGCCCCGCCAAGAGTTTAACGCAATCGCCAATTCAAGGCGAAGCAGAATCCGAAGCAGTTTGCTCCGATTCGGAACTGAAAACCATTGTCGATGCTTGGGCGACGCTCCCCGAACCGATCAAGACGGGCATTCTGGCGATGGTCCGGGCGACGGGGAACGTGGGCTGAATTTCCCGTAAGGTGCTCCCTATATTCCCACATTGGAGATTGCAATGACTTCAACGGTTCAATTTTTGCCTAAACGGGATATTTCAAATCGGGGGCGGAAAAACACCGCAGCCCGTCTACTAAATCAGCAGAGTTCAGAATTCGAATGGCATCACGTTAAGGCGTAACTCCTTTCGAGGCTAGGGCTTCGCGTAGCACGGCGCGGGGTCGTTTAGCACTACAGCGTACTTTCTTCGTAAGTCGTTTTGTGCTATGACTTCGCTGCTTTGGCCGGGGGTCTGAACCAGGAGGTCACGGATGACCACGAATC
>JAYUFG010000255.1:0-5255 GCA_043738845.1 Planctomycetaceae bacterium | reverse complement strand
GGTCGCGCGCGCGACCACGCCCAGCCCAAACAGGGCGACCGCATGTCGCGGATGAAGCTGCAATACCTGTCGATAGGCTGCCTCCGCACGCACGTAATCACCTGTGGCCGTGGCAGCTTCGCCCTCGGCGGCCAGGATTGGTAATTGCTGTTCGGCTCCTTGGTGCGAAACATCGCTGACGGACAGCCAATTGAATGGTGTCGCGGCAGAATCTTTGGCTGGTGTGCCACCGGCCTTGCTACTGCTGGGGCGTGAGTTGTGTGCCAAATCCACGACCGTTTTGACGCCGGTCTTTTCGTCCAACATTTTCGCGACGTCGCCCAGCACATCGTCCCACTTCCCCTTTTCCGCTTGACGAAACAGCCGCACGGTTTGATACCAAGGGCTGAAATCGCCATGCGCCATCCAACGCCAAGACGGAATTCGCGGCAACATCGCGTAGACCGGCGTTCCCACTGCACCGGCCATGTGAACGGTCGCGTTCCCCACGGAAATGATCAGATCGAGAGCAGCGATTTTCGCCGCGTACTCATCCATGTCGATCAGTGGGTCGCCCTGTTCCCAATCGTGAATCGTCACGCCAAGCGTCTCACGAACGGTCGCCAAATCGTCGGCCGCATCGCTGTATTGTAGGTTGACAAATTGCACGCCAGGAATGGTCAGAATCTCCGCCCAAACTGCCAGCGGGATCGACCGCTTACGGCGTTCGGCCGGTTTTCCACCAGCCCGCCAAGAGATTCCGACTTTGATCCCCGCTCCCAAAGTGGCGAAGCGTTTTTTCCATTGACCGACCAAGTTCGCATCGGGCGTGAGAAACTGTTTTCTTTGCGGAAAGCTCTCCTGCGACAATCGTAGAAATTGGAGTAAGCTGCCTGCCGGAATTTGCACGTCACAATTTTCCGGGACCGTCATTGGGGCGCGACTCTTCAAACGTAACCAACCATGTACGACGGCCGTCGGAAACGAGCGACGAAAAAGTTTTTCGAGGCGCGGTTCACAGACGATTACCGTTTTCTTCGCCAGCTTCACCACGTCGGAAAAGCACGACGCAAAAATGACCTCATCGCCGATCCCTTGTTCCGCGTGAATAAGAATCGTCTTGTCCTGCAACGACGAACCATCCCAACGAGGTTGCGTATACTTGTCAAACTGTACTTCACCGACAGCTTCTCGCGATTCGAACCGTTTCCAGCCGTCACGATAATTGCCGAGCAAAAGCTGACAAACGCCCAGGTTCCACGTCGCCCGTACAAACGAAGGATTGTGTTGCAACGCCCGTTGATAATGCTCAACGGCCTCGGGCAAACGACTTAGCTCGCGGAGGGCGTTGCCCGCGTTGTAATTGGCCAAGTCACAATCGGGCAGCAAAGCAATCGCCTTTTTTGCCCACTCGAGCGATTCAGAAAAGCGTTCTTGCTCTTCGGTCAAGGCCGAGAGATTGACATAGGCTTGTTGAAAATCGGGTTTCAGTTCAATCGCTTTTTGAAAGCAATCGTAAGCTGCGGGCGGTTCATGCAATTGAACGTAAGTGTTTCCCAATTCAAAGTACAGAATCGCGCTCGACGGATGACAGGCAATCGCTTTTCGCAAAATTTGCAGCGACTCTTGTGCCCGGTCGGGAGAGAGCTTTCTCGCGGCGACGCCCAACAGTCGTAGGGCGACGAGATTTTTCGGGTCGGCGGCCAGAATTTCACGGCAAAGGCGTTCTGACTCCACCATGTTTTCGCTATTGAACGAGCGCACGAGTTCGTCGAGTTGGCGTTGAATTTGTGGTTTGTTCTTGCTGCTCATGGCGAACCGCCGATTATGAAGAAGGATCCGAAAACCTGTTGGCTGCGTCGTATCGAGACCGCCCCTTCTCTCATTCTTCGGCCGGTGTGAAGAAGAATGTCCTGCAAATAATTGACAGAACCGTTAAACTCGAACACTGCTAGCAAAGGTTTGCGCAGTTTGGGGAAGGTGGTGTGGGGGCGGTGTGATTGCGGTACGATTTGAAAAAAGGAATCTGGGATGGAACTTCGTTGGAAACCTAGCACGGCGGCGACGGCCCTGCACGCCGCGGAACGGCTTATCTATGCGCGACCCTTCGTCGATCAAGTGATTGCCTCGGCACTGGCGGAGCCTGGGGAGCAACTGGCCAAGGAAATTACGCTCACGCCCGGCCTGGATCGCAAATTTTTCTTGGCCAATCTGACGGCTTTGGCGGCGGCGATCAGCAACAATCGCGAACTGGCCGAGTTGGCCCTGACCAAAACATTCGGTCGCGAAAAAGCCAAGCCGCACGTGGCTGCGTTCGCGGGCCGCATCTCCGACGTGGAAATTGCCTTGAACCGTGCTGTTCCCAATCTGGCCGTACAACTGCAATTGCGAATTCAACCACTCCGCGAACAATGGGAAGCCCGTGGGCCAGGACTATTGTTCAATGTTGGTCGCACCACCGAGCCGGGGATTCTCGTCAGCGATGCCGAGGTCATTTTGCTGCAACCGGTCGCGGGGGGCGGCGGTCGGGCACACATCCATTTCAACACCGTGCGAATCGAGGCGATTCTCACGAACCCCCATCCGCAATTGCCAGAGGTCGTTCGACTGGCCTGGATGTTATCGCAATTGAATTTGGACTTGCCCGACTATCAAGGAGTACTGACTCGTGATCGGACCGAAGTGGTCGGAGCGTTAGCCCTTTTGCCGGTCGTGTTGTCGGCGGGCGAAGAAGTGGAACTCGTTCGCAACGACGCCACGACGCTCGCCGCCGCGATCAACGGTTGGGAATGTCTCGACAGTGTGAACATGAAAGAAAGGAACGTCAACGAGATTGCGAACAATCTGCTCGTTTGGTGGGAGACGTATCAATCGGCCCGCCCCCGCTGGTCGGTCGCGTTGGCGGCGTTGGACCGGATGTTGGTGTAGATGTCGCTATGCTATGCGCCGACCAATCCTACCGCCCAACAGAAAAAAGCGACCGGTGCCGCGATAAGGATTGAGTCCAACACGTCCAGCACGCCGCCGAAGCCGGGCATCCAGGTACTACTGTCCTTCACGCCTGCGTCACGTTTTAACAAGGACTCGGCCAGATCGCCCAGGAGTCCCGCCAATCCGACGATCAGGCCATACAATATCCAGCCCCAGCATGGCCCGATTTTCGCGCTGAGCGTCGAATCGCTCGCTGATAGTTTGGGTGCCAACCACCATACGAGTAACGCCCCCAGCACCGCGAACAACATCGCCCCGGCGAATCCTTCCCAAGTTTTTCCGGGACTCAGGACCGGTGCCATTTTGTGACGCCCGAAAATCCGCCCGATGGTGTAGGCACCACTGTCGCCCATCTTCACCACGACGATCATCGACAACAAGGCGACAAGTCCCAAGCCTTCTTCCGCCCTCCACTGCCGCAATTGAACGACAAAGGTTAGGAGTACGCCGACATACAGCATAGGAAAAACCGTCGCGGTTAACTGCCGCAAAACTTCGCCCGGCTTTTCATAGCGAGCCATTTCACCCAAGAAGGCCGCCAACAATCCGGCCGCGACCGCTAGCATTGGCCAAGCCAGCAGGCCAAGTTTGGCCGTGACGGGACAGGTGGGCCACAAGCTTGGAATGACGTTCGTCGCGACGATTGCAAACGTAAACAAATACGCAATCCAGGGAATCGGTTGCGTTCCACGCGAGCGAGCGAGCGAAATAACTTCGCCCGTTCCCAGCACGCTTGCCAAAAGAGCCAAGAGAAACAACCAGCCGCCGGGCGGGTTGAGCCAAGAACTCGCCCGACTGGGACCAGCGAGCGAATCGAGATAACACAAACCGGCTAAGCCAGCGATCAGCAAAGCACCCAGAGATATTCGCCACACCAGATTCATTTCGATATTTCCTCGGTTCGCTCAAATCTGAGACTTAAATCGTCTGTTCATGAGTGCCTATCGTACTCTCGCCGACTTCGCCAGGGGAGTCCCGTCAAACCGCCCACCTGCCAAAGTTTTCTGCAATCTTGCTGAAAACCGCTTGATTTGTCCTCGTTGTGCTGTCATTCTGAGAACACGATTGACGAGATCAGCACCCACCGTCAAACAACCCACCCAACTTCATCCCACGGAGCCTTTCCCAATGTCCCCGATCCTTCTCACCCTGGTTGCTTTACAGATGAGTGCGAACTTTGACGACACGGTGAAAATGTATGAAGAGAACACCTATGTCTACACCGGCGGAGAATATAAAGAAGAGCCGTTCAAGTGGCGTCTGCTCAAGCCTGAGACAATTGAGCCGAACAAAAAATATCCGGTGATTTTGTTCTTACACGGTGCGGGCGAACGGGGTGACGACAACAAGAATCAACTGAAGTATTTTGGCGAGGCGATCACAAAACCAGAAAATCGTCAGAAGTACCCCTGCTTTGTCATTGCTCCTCAATGTCGCAAAGATAAAAAGTGGGCCGACGTGAATTGGGCCAAGAAAGAATCGGAAGGGATGCCCAAAGAAGCGTCGGATCAAGCGAAAGTTGCCCGCGCAATTCTCGACGAAGTCGTCAGGAAATATCCGGTGGACGAAAAGAAACTTTATCTCACTGGGCTGTCGATGGGCGGATATGGTTCCTGGGACATTGCCTGTCGTTATCCCGAAAAGTTCGCCTGTGTTGTGCCGATCTGCGGCGGCGGCGACGATTCTCAAGCGGCCAAGCTGATCAAGCTGCCAATTTTTTGTTTTCATGGCGATGCTGATCCCGCCGTGCCTGTTGGTCGCTCACGAAGCATGATCGAGGCGATCAAAAAAGCAGGCGGCGAGCCAAAGTACACGGAGTATCCCGGCGTGGGTCACAACAGTTGGGACCGCGCCTACAACGACGCTGACGGGGCACTCCCTTGGATGTTTCAACAGGCGAAGAAATAAGGTGAAAAGCCCAGCCTCCTTCCGCACCGCCGTTTTTTGATTAACATCAATTGGCGAGACGACATCCGCCAACTCTCGTCGCGCCGTCGCTGCGGATTCAAGCCTTTCCGCAATGCTTTTCACGCGTCAACGCAAACCGGGCGGCATCCTTCAAGCTCGACATGATACCGAAGCAGCCGTAGCCGCCACCGCAGACGTGATGGCCGGATGACACAGATTCACTTAGGATTATGGTCCCAAATAAGTTCCCCGTTTTCAGGTAAGGATTTGGGACGAAATACTTTCCCAGTTTTTCAATCATTGGTTAGCAGCGACCGGGTACCCGCTTGCGGGTGGCGGAGCGTGAATGGAACACGGCACGAACCGCTCACAGCCAA
>JAYUFG010000254.1:0-1981 GCA_043738845.1 Planctomycetaceae bacterium | reverse complement strand
CCGGCATTCGGCATGTTTGACCGAAGCGTTCACAATTACGACGAATGCCGGCCGTGGACGGCTCGGCTAAGCAATGAGCAATTTACGATTTCATTTTGTACGACCGTCAACATTCGCCCTCACCCGCTTGCCAGTTTTCGCGCTATTCCTATACTACATTCTTTAAGCCAGTGCATGGCAGCGCGACGCGCCGCCGCACCCCCCAAGTTCCTCGGCAGGAAGTCCATCGTGGAAGCTCCGTCGTCTCCTCCGTCCAGTCCGACCTCATCCTTTCTGGGCCGAAATCAGTTTTTGATATTCCGCCTCTTTTCGATGGCGGGCTTGTTTCCTATCGGCGCATACTTTGCCGTTCATTTGTTGACGAACGTAACGGTTCTCGATAGCCCCGAGTGGTTTCAAATGAACGTGGACACGATTCATAGCCTTAGGACGTTGTTGATACCCGTCGAATGGGTCTTCATTTTTATCCCGATCATGTTTCACGCAGCCGTCGGAATGGTCATCATTAGCGGTGGTCTGCCGAACACCGGTTCGTATTCCTATTCCGGGAATATCCGTTACACGTTGCAACGGGCAACCGGCATGATTGCGATGTGCTTTATTGTCTGGCATGTTATCCACCTGCATCATTTTTTCGGTGGTCCTTTTAAGGCGATGGGCGGGGCACAGTTCGATCCGGAACATGCGACCAGTTCGACCGCGACCGCGATTCAAGCGGCGTTTTATATCAAGGTACTCTACGCGCTGGGTGTGGTGTCGTGTGCATTTCATTTTGGCAACGGGCTGTGGACGGCAGGGATTACCTGGGGCGTTTGGACGAGTCCAGCGGCACAAACGCGAGCCTCAAAACTTTGCTTGTCAATCGGACTTGTCCTCGGCATTGTTGGCCTGTGCGCGCTGTACGGTTTCAATCGCGCTGATATTGACAAGTCCCAGCAAAGCGAAAAGCGACATCAGGAAATTGAGAAGATGAGTAAGGGCGAAATCGAACGCCCGGTTACGACAACGCCGCCCGACAAAACCGAATAATTGTTCCGTAGGTCAGGTACCCCGTACCTGACAATAGGGACGAATACGAACCGCAAATTGGCCAAGTAACGCAAACCAAACGTTGATTGTCAGGTACGGGGTACCTGACCTACAAAAATTTAACACGCGAAGTTTTTCAATATGGCAACGCAAAGGGTCGTAGTGATCGGCGGTGGTTTGGCAGGCTTGGCGGCGACGATGAAGCTCGCCGAGTTGGGCATTCCCGTCGACCTGTTGAGTCTCACGCCGGTCAAACGGTCGCACTCGGTTTGTGCCCAGGGGGGCATCAACAGCGTCAATCCGCAAACGCGCCAGCAGGGCGATAGCGAATATCTGCACCTCGATGACACCGTCTATGGCGGAGATTTTCTGCAACATCAACCCCCCGTCAAGGAGATGACCAACTGGGGACCGAAGATCATCGACCTGATGGATCGGCTCGGCGTTCCGTTCAATCGCACGCCCGAAGGGTTTCGCGATCAACGCCGTTTCGGCGGGACGATGTTCAAGCGGACCGCGTTTGCGGGCGCGACGACCGGCCAACAATTATTGTACGCGCTCGATGAACAAGTCCGCCGCTGGGAAGTGGAAGGCAAAGTCAAGAAATATGAGTTTTGGGATTTTCTGGCTCCGATCCTCGACGAGAAAGGCGAGTGTCGCGGCTGCGTTGCACAGGATTTAGTCAGCATGGAGATTCGCGCGTTTCCCGCTGCGGCGGTGATTGTCGCGACGGGCGGCTGCGGTTTGATTTACGGCCGCTCGACGATGTCGATGGTCTGCACGGGCAGCGCGGCAAGTCGTTGCTTTCAAGCTGGTGCGAAATATGGCAACCCCGAATTCATTCAGGTCCATCCGACTGCTGTTCCTGGTGCCGACAAGCTCCGTCTAATGAGTGAAAGTGCCCGCGGAGAAGGGGGCCGCGTGTGGGTTCCGCGTAAGCCGCAAGACCCGC
>JAYUFG010000253.1:0-5263 GCA_043738845.1 Planctomycetaceae bacterium | reverse complement strand
CCTGATAGTGGAGCATGTCACCGTGAAAACCTCGGGCAGCGGACAGGGTCGCCTCGAACACGGCCCGATGATCGGCGTGCGTATCCTCGCCCGCGTGTGAAATGATCGTATCAAACGGAACCTCGTCATGTTTCACATTGAGTCGGGATTCGATTTCGCGAATGAGCGCATGCTCATGTTCGTGCAAACTACAATCGGGAAATTTGAGCACGGTGACGTTTTGTTTTGGTACGCCGAGGATTTTTGCCGCCTTGAAGGCCTCTGCTCGCCGAATCGTCCCCTTATAAGCGAATTCGCGAACTGGTCCTTGCATTCCTTCGGTCAGGACGAGAAAGAAGACCTCCGCTTTGTGCTGCTTGACCAGGCGATGAATAAAACCACCCGCCCCGATCTCGATATCGTCTGGATGGGCACCAATGGCGAGCACTCTTCGCGCCCGTTCTTTGAGTAACATCGCATGATCCTTCGTGGGACGTCAGAGTTGTCGAACAATCGTCGGCGGGGTTTAAGGCAGATTGTAGGGTATGCACCTGTGCATACCAACGGTCACGGCAAATTCACGCCAAGGTACGCATAGATGCGTACCCTACGAGCTGTGTGTTGGAATCCGTTCGCCACGAATGAGATCCTCCGGCGTTTGACGTGTGCGGATAAGGTCCGCTTTTCCGTTCGAGATCAGAACCTCGGCGGCGAACGGTTTGGAGTTGTAGTTTGAACTCATCACGAAACCGTACGCACCAGCACATTCGAGAATCAAGTAATCTCCCACGGCGGCGGCGGGCAAATTTCGCTTCCCCACAAACCCCCCTTCGGTTTGCGTGAAGATGTCGCCCGACTCGCACAAAGGACCACCGACGACCACATCGTGCGAGGCGCGGCTTTCGGTATTACCCGACGCGGGACAAACCGACATTGGATGATACGACCCGTACAGAATCGGCCGGGCCAGGTTATTGAAACCGGCGTCGAGCATGTAAAACGTGTTGTTGCCCATCTGTTTAACCGCGCGAACCTCGCTGAGGAGAAATCCGCTTTCGGCAACGAGGTATCGGCCCGGCTCGATTTCGAGACAGATTTTGTGGCCAAACTTGTCTTCGAGCCGTTTGCGAACCGCGTCCCAAAGTTTGAAATAGGCGTCAAGATCAACGTAGGTTTGATCTTCTCGATAAGGGGTGGGCAAGCCGCCACCAGCACTAATTGTGTCGAGCGAGCGACCGACTTCTAACGCCGTTTTTTCGAGCGAGCCGCAGACCTGACGCAAATGTTCCAGGTCCGTTCCCGACCCAATGTGCATGTGCAGCCCGGTCACTTGAACGCCGTGATGATCGGCGCGGCGGAGACAATCGGTCAATTGCTCGTGCCAGATTCCATGTTTGGACTGTTCACCGCCCGTGTTCGTTTTCTGGCTGTGACCATGACCAAAGCCAGGATTGATGCGGAGCGTGATGTGGCTGCCGGGGACACGTTCACCCAACTGGTCGATCATATCCGGCGAGCCGCAATTCACATGCAGCTTATGCTGGGCCACGATGTCGAGGGCGTCCCGATCAAAGATGTCGGCCGTGTACACAATCGGGGCGGGCGTCCCGTGCGTTGCATATCCGGCGGCAATGGCCCGCTGAACTTCGCCCGCACTGACCGCATCGACCACGACGCCATTGCGGCGACACAAGTCGAGAATTGCGATATTCGAGCAGGCTTTTTGAGCAAAGCGGATGACGTCGAATTGTCGCAGGTCATTGATTCGTTCGACGATCTTCGCGGCGTCATAGAGATAGGTCGGCGTGCCAAATTGGCGAGCCAATTCAATAACGGAAATGCCAGCGATTTCGGTACGGGACGTGGAGAATTTCGGAGGTGTAGGCATCGGCGATGGTGGTAAAACGAGCGTTAGGGTGGAAATGGTTCGGTTAGGGCGACGCGAAAGTACACCGCTTAGCCGGGTCGCCCACGACCGGTGTGCTAAGCGGCAGGATGCCGCTTGTACTTTGTGGGGAAATGAAAAAATCCGACGCCGGTCGAAAGGAATTCGACCGGCGTCGGAGGGGAGATAACAGTTTAACCCATGAGGGAAAGGCTTGGAACAGCCTTATCTCGGCTGCGGAATTCCACCGGCACCCGGAGGGCCACCCATCTGTCGGAGGGCTTGGGCTTTCACACCGGCACCGATGGCCCGAATGACCCCTTCTTCGAGTTCAATGCGGGTTGTTCCGCCATTGCTGCTGGCCTTGGTTTCACTACGCACATGGTCCTTGTCGCCTGCCTTGGAAATTTCAGCGGCGACGGCTTGGGCCGTTGGGTCGGGGGCAAATTGCAATCCGAAGTTGACCAATTGACCGACCGAAACGGCGAACTGAGCTGGCGGAACTTTTTGAGCTGCCCCCGACGTTGATTTGTCGATCGCGTTCTTCAAGGCTTGGCTGGGATTCTTACCCAGCGAAACATAAGCCGCCTTCGGACCAATTCCAATCACGACGTCCATCTTCGGACCAAAGACCATTTGACCTCCTGGTTCCTTAACGGGCAGACTGGTCGTGTGAAACGTCACGCCTTGATGCGATTCAGCATTGAAAGTAACGCCGGGAAAATCGGGTTCGTTCTTGGCGAGTTCGACCAATTTCTTGATCGCCCCTTCGAGCTTTGGCCCGTCCGCAACGAAACCACCGGCGACGAACGACAAATCCTTGTCATTCAGATTGAGCATCGCACCGTCGTTCAAGTAGCCGCTGGCGACCGTATCCTTGGCGACATCGAAGAATTGGCCGACGATTTCCTTGACCATTTTCTTGCCTTCGCCCTCGGGAATGTCGTTGCTATTGTCGATTCCCTTGTTGGCTCGCTCCCGCAGGATCGAGACCGACTCCTGCATGGATTCAATGTCTTCGGCGGTCATCTTGGCGGAAAAATGAAGATTTCCAGCGGCTTTCGCGTCCAAAAATCCTGTGAATCCGGACGTCACGTTCGCCGCATCGGCATACTTCTTGGCCAAGTTCGTTCCCGCCACGGCCACGCCGTTAAAGTCGATGAACGTTTTCTTGCCCGCCGCATCGACACCCCAGCCAATTGTCGTTTGGTCGGTTTCGTCGAGTATTTTGGGGAACTGTTTTAATTGGGCTTCAATGATGGGCTTTAGAACCATCAACACCGGATTGTCGTCGGGCGTGTTCCGCATGGCGGTTGAAACGCCGCTCACAAATTGTTCGGCCATCATTTTGCGGAAATCGTCCGGAATGGCTTGCATGTTTTCACGTAAGGCAATCGTGTATTGTTTTTCCAAACCAGCCAGCATCGGAACGGGATCAGCGGGAACATTCGCCAGATCTTCAGCCGACTTGCCCGCAAAGAGCCAGCCGCCATTGAGCTTCAGAGCAACGCTATTGCCAGCCGGGCCCGTCACCGAGTAGTTGCCGTTGCCGTCGTCGTTGATCGGCATGTGTTGACCTTTGGCAAAGTCGAGCAACTTTTGGATGTTTGTGACGGGAATGAACGCATAACCGGTCGGTCCTGCTTCGCTGAGATAGACCACGGCACCGATGGGCTTTTTGGTGTCGATTCCCATCGCTTCGGTCGCCGAACTGCCCATCACGGTCACGGCCAGGGCCTCGTTGCCCATGCCAGCAATGTTGGCCAACGTGCCGACGTCTTTGAGGACGTTTTGGACGCCGGAAATGGACACAATGGCGATTGGCTGAGGGTTTCCCTGAGCCAGTGCCAATTGACCGACGCTCAGCAAGAGCGTGACGATCAGAGAGGACATAAAGGTTTTTCGCACGATGAATTCTCCTAGAGGAAGTGAAAATTGCCCCAGAGGGGCCAAATTGGTCGAACGACGAATGGGTCAAAAGGCGACGATTCGCAAGTTATACCCGGCCGTTCGATTAAAGGTTTTCGGGGCGGGTCGAATCGGTGGCAAAACTGAAAAACGGCCCTTATTACGATGCAAATTGCCGGGGTCCGTTAGCCTATGAAATCGGAAAGGGGTCGTCCAGCGGCTAAATGCAGAAATCTCGCCTGGAACACCGTTTCTGACAAGAAGATCGCGAAAACTTCGTCGGAATGGGCTTCGTCATACAGCTCCGGCCGCATGATAATGTTCACCCACTCCACCTAACTCGCCCGCTTCACGCAAATCTCGGCAAAAAACAGGCAATTCGTAACGAGTGGCATTGGCGAAAAGGGGCGTTAAGTACTACATTTCCTGCCCAGATTCACGCTTGGCAGACTTTACACTGAATTCCGCTAAGTCCGGCTGGGGAATAACTGGCGGATGTGCCGAAGATTCCACAGAACGACCTTCGGCCGATTCTTCCGATTGTTCCCACCCTAGTGAATCGGCGTTCCTCCCCAGACGATCCTTTCGATGATAACTCTTCCTTTCCAACTTCGTCGCCAATTCGTTTTTTCGACCAGCACCCTGCTGGCGTGTTGGGTCGCTGCGCTGACTTCTGGCATTTCAACCACCGCCCGCGGACAGTTTGAACCGTTGCCCGCGACCCGAACCGTCGTCATTCCGGAAATTTCGCTCACGGCTTTTGAACAACCTTTGTGGGGCACGCCGACGTTGTCGGATTCAATTAGCTCGGGCTATTCGGAAAACTATTCCGTTCCGCAATATCAGTCAGGCGGAATGGCACCTCATTCCGATTCCGGCTGCAATTCCGGGGGCAACGAGTTGACGGAGTTCAGTTCGCTCCCTAGCAATCAACCGTGGACCGATCAATTTTTGCCGAACGGTTTGGTGTATCACCCTTATTTGGCGGGCGATCATGAGCCTGGCTTTAAGAGCGTGATGGGGCACATGAAGGGTTTTGGAACAGAATGGGACGTGGCACTCGGAACTCGCGCGGCCATTTGGCGATATGGAACCGAAGGTGTTCGTCCTGATGGTTGGGAAGTCGATATTGAAGGAGCGGTCTTTCCACGATTGGATCCGTTCGGAGAAAGCACTCCGCTCATCGCCGCCGATTTTCGGTTTGGCATTCCAGTGACTTACGCCTATGGTCCGTGGCAATTCAAGACCGGTTATCAACATCTCAGTTCGCACTTGGGTGACGAATGGATGTTGCTGCACCCGAATTTAGAACGACTGAACTATACTCGCGATGAAATCGTCTTCGGGATTGGCTACTATTGGCTCGACGATTTTCGCTTCTACGGTGAAGTTGGTATCGGAGCGGCTGGCGGAGGGGCCAAGCCCATCGAAATGCAATTTGGTGCGGAGTATAGCCCGAAACATTGCGTCGGAAGTAACGGAGCACCCTTC
>JAYUFG010000252.1:0-14011 GCA_043738845.1 Planctomycetaceae bacterium | reverse complement strand
GAGAGGGGGTCTTTTTTGGGACGGCCGGGCGGACGAACGGTGTGTTCTAAACCCATTTGCTTGGTCACCTTGGTTCGCCATGCGTCGCCGCCGAACGGTTGACCGCGCAACACGCTCCTCCGAATCGCGGCTAACTCGGCGGCGGTCTGCGGTTGATTCACGTGCTCGATCCAGCGGCGGCCGAGCGCGAGGGGCGGGTCGGTCAGCAAGGCTTGTTCTTCGGCTGTGCCGAAGGTGCGACGATAGAGACTTCCCCACCGCCATTTTTCAGCCGCCGTAACTAAGCCCGCCCGCAAAGGATTTCGCTCGACGTAGCGGAGTACGGTGCGCAGATGTTCGTCGGCGGCGATGGGAAACGACTTGAAGCGGCCTTGATAGACGTGGCCCATCCCGGCGGTGTGGTGATGGGCGTGCCAGCGTTGCGAATGCGTGACGGTGAGCCAGCGAAAGAATTCGGAGACTTGGTCGTGTTGTCGCGGCTTGGGCCACACGACGAAGTGCCAATGATTGCCCAGCACGACGTAACCGAGAATGCGGAGCGGAACCCGCTCGTGAGCGGCGGCGATAATCGCTTCAAAGGCGGCGAAATCGGCCTCCTTTTTGAATAGGGGCAACCGGCCATTGGCCCGATTGAGCACATGGTAGGCGTATCCTCCGACAATTGTGCGAGCACGTCGTGGCATTCTGAAATCCTAAAACTTCCGCCCGTCACTGTCAATCAAAAAACGACTCCCGTCCCCGTTTATTTAACTTACGCCATGCCGTGAGATTTGCGGGTGATCCATTCGCCGACGATCAGCACGAGGAACAGGAGAAGAATTGGCCAGCGGTTCCAGAGTGGGAGCGGCGGGAGGGTTTCGATGGGGATCGGGCGGGGTTCCGGAAGTTCGTCCTGAAGACGGCTCGCGCTGGCGAACGTGTAGTATCGCCCCTTCGTCTCCTCGGCCGCGCGGCGAAGTTCCGTCGCGTCCATTTGCAACATTTCTAATTCGCCCGGCGGAGCGACGACGACAAAATCGGTCGCGGGCGCGGCACCCGGCAACGTCGGCGATGCGATCCAGGCATGAAACGAGCCTTCGGTCGGCTGACTAAGAACTCCCTCGAACACGCCCCGATTGGTCGCGTGTCGTTGCAACGTCACGCGGTGGCTCTTACTTCCCTTTTGCTCGACGACAATGCTCACGCTGTCGTTGCCCGGCGGGGCAAGCCGTTCATCGACAAAACGGACACGCAACTGCACCGACTCGCCCCGCTTATACTCGCGGCGGTCGGCGGCCAACTCGGCGGAGCGGTCCTTGCCCAACAGTTTCGTGTGACTGAGATAGCGAATCGTTTGCAGCCAATAGCGGGCGAAGAAAACATCGCCGACACGAAACCGCCACCGCCAGGTATCGTCGGTCGCATGAAAGATGACCTTGCCAGCACCGACATATTGTTGGCTAATGATCGGCAACTTTTGTCCGCCGTCGCCGAGCAAGGTGGGATGTTCCGCCAGAACTTGCGTCCCCGGTTTCAGGTGGGGCGTTTCGCACAAGCCGAACATCTCCGGCAGCTTGGGCCAAATTTGGGCCGTTTCGCCGGGCGAATCGCCCAGTTGCAACGTCGGACTCGTTAGTCCCAATTCGGTCGGGGCGATGGTGTAGCCCTGCTTAACATCGGCCGACATGGGCTTCACGCCGTCGAGTTCAACGGGAAACAGCGGACCGAGCAACGTGCCGCGATAGGCGGTCGGATTGTATTTGGGGCCCGCGACAAAGACGATCCCGCCCCCTTTTTCGCGAACGAAATCGACCAGATTCGTTTGCACCGCGGAACTCAAATAGGCTGGATTGACGTCGCCGAAAACAATCACGTCGTAGGCGAACAGATCATCCCGCCGGACGGGAAAAGTCCTCAAAGCCGTTTTATCGACCTCGGTATATTCGACGTCGGCATCTTGCAGCACCGTTTTGACGTCGATGCCAATCGGGTCGCGTTGCAACAGATGTTTCAGATAGCGAAATTCGTAGTTGGGATAGGCTTGCACGAGCAGCACACGAATTTGCTCTTTGCGAACGCTGACCACTCGGCGCACCCGATTGTTGTCGGGATTGGCTTCGTCGGCGAGCGGCTGAACTTCAACCACGTACTCAAACTCGCCGACCTTTTTCGGACGATAGGCCAGCCGCACCTTTTGCGAAACTCGATCTTTACCGGCGGCAACCGTCTTCCGCGTCAGCACCTCGCCGTTCGGCCCTTCCCGCAGCACAATCTCGACGTTGCGGCCTTCATATCCGCTGGCGGTCAGTTTGAACTCGAAGTTGAGGATGTCATCGACGAACGCGACTTCATCGACGAGCAGGTCAGAAAGTTCCAAGTCACGCACTGGGTCTTCGCTGCCGAGTCCAATCGTATAGAGCGGGACACCTTTTCGCTTGGCCAGACTGGTAGCTTCGGCGAGTGATTCGCCCGCCGTGTTGATGCCATCGGTGAAGAGAATAATTGCCGAAGGGGGCGCACCGCGGAGGTCGTCGAGGATTTTCCGCAGCCCGTCGCCGAGTCGCGTTTGCGAACCGTCGGCGGTAACATCGCGAATGAGTGTTTGCAATTCGGCGGGGGTGCCCGTTTGCGGGAGAGCCGAGTCGGCCAGAAAATAGACCTTCAATTGAAACTGTTTGGCAATCGTGCGGAGCAACTCACCTTGGTTATTCAGCAAGAGCGATTTCGCCAGATTGATCCGGCTCGGGGAATCCAAACCAGCAGCGGTCAGTTGCGACAGGAGTTGATTGCGAGCAGTGCTATTATCGGGCCGGTCACCCGTAATCTGGCTATCACCTTTACTCGGGCCATCAACTGTCGCCATGCTGGCCGAACGATCCAGGACGACGACGAGATACGGTGCATCGGTCCGATCACGGACGAGAATCCATTCGGCGATCATCAGCAGGACCAATCCGATCAGCACGAATCGAACGGTCGCGAGAACCGTTCGCAACCAGCGGCGGGCGGTGCCCGACTCAGTCCAATAGGCCCACAGCACGAGTGTTCCGCAGAAAATCAAAAACAGCAGCGTGACCCAGGGTGCCCAGTTCCAGCGATTCTCCAATCGGCCGACGACACCTGACGCCCCTTCCCCGTCGGGCAAGCCCAGCAACCGCGCGAGCCAATGGGGAAGAGTGCCGTTCATGGAGTGATGGGTTTAACGCGAGTGCGGACAAAGGTGCTTCGGGGTGAAAGCCTCATTTAGATTTTATCAGGCGGGACGATGATTGGGGAGGTGAGTCACTGGCACGCCTGGGTTTCTTGGCTTTCCGTCGTGGACTGGACGCTGTAAATTACCGGGCGGTATAATTCAGGTTCGCGAGAATTAAAAGCCGCCGCAGGTTTGAGGAAATATTTATGCAGCACATCGTGGTGGAACCGAACTTGGGCCAAGCGTTGGGCGAACTGGCGGGACAGGTCGTATTATACGACACAAACGGCCGCTCTCTCGGCTTTTTCTCGCCTCTCTCTAATCAGCCGCTGGCCCAGGACTTGCAACTCGACCCGTCGCGGTCGAATTGTGAAACGGAAAAACTGCGGCAGCATCGCGCGGGAAAGCCGCTGCCAGAAATTTTGGATCGTCTCGGTCTACAATAGGTCGAACGAAAGCATAGAACAATTCAAGAACTTGGCCCGGCGTTCAGTTCTGGATGCAGTCAGTATGAAAGTGAAGGAGAAAAAGTGGCGACACGATTCTGGACTTGTTATTGGCAGAACCGTTTCTGGCGACCCGATGTCAATGCTGAGAATGAACCCGTTTGTCATTCTGCTGGCAACAGCTTTACAAAACGTGGGATTTCACCCGGTGATGTCGTCTACATCGTGTCACAGAAAAATGGTCAGCTTCTATTGGGCGGCAAGATGACTGTCGGAAAACTCCTCGGATATAAACAAGCGGTCAAATTCCTTGGTAACAAGAATATCTATCCCGCCGAGGAACACCTTATTGGGGTTGACGGAACCGGCACATCCCTCGACCTGCATCGACAATTGTCTCCTGAAATTACCAAACAACTTCGCTTTAAGTCGAAGAGCGGCCCAAAAGAGGCGTTCTTTATCTCAGAAACAAACTTGGACAATCAAGCGATGCGTGGTGTTCGTGAGTTGGTCACGGGGTCCGCAATGCTACTCGACCGATTTATCGAGGTCACTGACGGTTGCCCGAGGACGGGTGAACTCATCACGGTAACAGACGCGCTGCTCGGAAAAATTTCTCCGCACGAAAGTCCGAATGAATTTCGTTTTCCCGAAGAGGTTCCCGTCGAAACGACGTATCGTGAGGGGAACATTCGGCGGGTGGAGGTTAACCGATACGAGCGAGATACTCAGGCTCGATCCGCGTGCATCGCAGCGCACGGTACGGATTGTTGCATCTGCGGATTTAATTTCGGACATGTATACGGGACAACGGCGAATGGGTACATTCACGTACATCACCTCCGTCCGCTTGCTGAGGTCGGCAAAGAGTACGTCGTGAATCCCGTCGATGACTTGCGGCCCGTTTGCCCCAACTGTCATGCGGTATTGCATTTAGGCGGGAAGTGCAGTTCTATCGAGGAAGTTCGGAATCTTCTTGGGGCTAGCGCAGAAATAACTGTCCCATTTTCGTCCGTCACGACGGCAAAAAAAGCGTCCTTTCGCGGAGCGAAAGACGACAATCGTGAAACTCATTGATGTGCTAGCCCTTAGCTTTTCGGTTCTGACGAGGCAAGCCCTTTTAACACCCCGTCGATGGCGGCTTTGCGCTCGGCTCGTTTGTTTTGCATTTCGTGCAATTGACGATACAGACCGTCTTTAGCCAGGAGTTCGTCGTGTGTCCCCTGTTCAATCAGGCGGCCCCGGTCGAGGACGAGAATTTTGTCGGCCTTGCGGATTGTTGAGAGGCGATGGGCGATCATAAACGTTGTCCGGCCCAGCATCAATCGGTCGAGAGCGTCGAGAATCACGGCCTCGGTCTTCGAGTCGATGGACGATGTCGGCTCGTCGAGGATGAGGATCGGAGCGTCTTTGAGAAACGCCCGGGCGACGCAAATCCTTTGTCGCTCTCCGCCGGAAAGCCGGGCACCCCGCTCGCCAAGTTCCGTGTCGTAACCCTGCGGCAGTCGGGTGATGAACTCGTGCGCGTTGGCCCCTTCAGCAGCGGCAATTACTTCCTCGTCGGTGGCTTCCATGCGGCCGTAGCGAATGTTGTCCTTGATCGTCGTGGAGAAGAGCAGCGGCTCTTGCAGGACAATGCTGACTTGTTCGCGAAGTTGTTTCAGTGCCAATTCGCGGACGTCGATTCCGTCGATGCGGACGGACCCAGATGAGATTTCGTAAAAGCGGGGGATCAAACTAATGAGGGTCGTTTTGCCTGCGCCCGTCGGGCCAACAATCGCGACGACCTGTCCCGGTGCAGCGGTAAAGGAAATCTGTTTGAGCGTGTCGGTCCGTTCCTTGTAGCTGAAATCGACATTCTCAAATTCAATTTGGCCGAGGCACTTGGTCAAGGGGACGGGTTGGGCCGCTTCCTTGACGTCGGGTTCTGTATCGAGCAGGTCGAACGCCATTTTCAGGCCGATGAATTTTTCTTGCAGTGAACCGAACGTGTGGGTGATCGCTTCGAGCGGATGATAAACGTCCTCGATATAGTCGAAGACCATGAGAAAATCGCCGAAGGTCAAATCGCCCTTAAAGGCATGGACCGCGCCGTAGGCCAGCACGCCCGCCTTGCCCAATACGGTTGTCATGTCAACGACGAGACTGAACACCGTTTGACGGACCGTGACATCAACCCGAGCGTCGACGGCCCTTTGTCCTTGATTGCGATAGCGGGCAAGTTCAAATTTCTCGCGGCAAAAGGCGACGATCACCCGCATCATCGAGATCGCTTCATGCACAATCGACAGTGCTTCACCCTCAAGCGAGCGGACATTTTGCAATCGAGTGGTGATGTGTTTGCTGTAGTAGCGGACGGAAAATGCGAGGACCGGCATCACGACCATAGCTAAAAACGCGATCCCCGGATCAATCCGCAGGAGAATCACGATCATCACGATCAGCGTTACGAAACTTTGCACGAGCGATGGGACGGTCATCACGATCCCGCCGACCGCATCGGCGAGCGAATTGATGATATAGATCAACATTCCCGACCGGCGTCGATCATGATAGGCGAGCGAAAGCTGCATCGCATGTTCGAACATCTGGCTGCGAAAGCGGAGTTCGATTTGCAGTTCGAGCCGGGACTGGACGTAATTCGACGCGACGTGTAGCAGGTTGAGCAGCAGCGGCAAGGCGATCAACATCCCCACCGACGCATAGGCCAAAGTCATCTTATCGGTCGGATCGAAGACGGTCGCGAGCCAAGCCGGAAGAGGATAGTTTCCAAATACATAATCGGCGAGGATTTTTTTCGGGAAGGGCCGCAGCGGTTGAATCAGCCCACTGACCACCGGTAAGATCGACGCGCAAACGGCCAGCCAGCGATGGGGCCAAGCGTACGAAAAAACACGGGAGAAATTCTTCACGATCAAATGCTCGGGGGAAACGGTGTCATGACGACTTTTCAAACTTCTTCATCTCGGCCAACGATTTCAAAGCACGGGTCGCGGCGTCGCGAGCTTTTTGCTCTTTGTCGGTTTTGGCATCGGTTTTCGCCAACTTGCCCAGGGCATCGACCGCCTTTTGCGATTCCGGTCCGAGCTTGGGTAAGACGCTGGCGGCTTGCTCGCGAATGTTGGGGTCTTTGTCTTTCAGAAGTTCCATCGCCACATCAATCGCAGCGGTGTTTCCTTCGCCCAGGACGGCCAACACTTCGCACGCCTTCGCACGCACCATCGGCTCTTTGTCCTTGAGCGCGGCGATGACCTGCGGGGCGGCGTCTTTTGCTCCTTTGCCCTGGTTTTTCAGTTCACGAAGAGCCGAGTAACGCAAATTGGCGTCGGGGCTTTTTAGTCGAGTGAGCAAGTCGCCAACCGGCGTGAACTCAACTTTCTCGCCGGTTGAACCGCAACCGGTGAGAAAGATCAAACCGAGGAGAAAAAGAAACGGTCGCATGATGGGGTTTTGATAAGAATTGAAAATACGAAATGAAAATTGGGCGGATGCTGGATTCTCGGCTCGTGGACGAGCCAGCTAAGCGATGGGGACAGTGAATGTTGCCAGGAGGATCGCCCGGTCGTTAATGTAGTCCTTCACGCGCAGATCGCAAAGGGTCGCGACCTCGATCCTGCGCTCGCGGTTGTACATTGTTTCTAGCCCGTCGTCCCAGCCGGGATGACAGGCCAACTCGGTCACGCCGGGCTGCAATGTTGCCAAGGTTTGTAGTAGCCCATCCACCTGAATTGCCTCGGGCCAGGGTTGACCGTTGCCGTATTGTCCATAAAAACCTCCGCAGTACGAAATCGCAGGCGCGAAATGTCGCACGGGAATGTTTAACTCTGCCCCACGCGAAATCACAATCGACCGCAACGGTTCTTCACGATGGACATGCTGGTGCGAATCGAGGTGCGTCGGATTTCGCCCGACGAGTTGCATAAAGCGTTCGATCTGTCGTGCAACCTCTTGCTCGATGGCGGTTGCGTCGTTGCGATCCACCACCCGATAAAGTTCGTACCACTCTCCGTTGCGACAACTCCACTCACCCAGGTCGAGATGCAATCCGATCCCCAATCGGGGGTGCTTTTTTGCTCGTGCGACCGCTTCTTCGGCCGCCGAGTGGCGCACCATTAAGCTCGCGCTGGTGACAATTCCGTCACGGTGGGCGGCGAAAACTCCGTCGTTCACGCCGGAAGTCAGCCCGAGGTCGTCGGCGTTGACGACGAGGGTGATTTTGGTCGCCGAGTCGCCCTGCCGATCAACCTCGTTCATGGTCGCTCACGTGTGAGTGCATTAAATAATCGAATCGCGTGCGGTCCCTACGACTCTTTGGTTGACTGTGATTCGACGACTTCACGTGCTTCGTTGCCGCAGATCATGAGATTGAACTGTCGCGACTGCTCGTGGAAGATCGTGGTGAGGAGTGCGCGAAGTTTGCGACCCCTTCTCAATAAGATCACGCCGAGCGTCGCCATGATGCCGAGCAAAATTGCTGAGACCCAGGGGATCGTCGAGGCTCCCCAGACGGCGGCGCAACCGTTTGCGAAAAACACCAACTTGGCAAAGCGGCTTAAGCCCGGCTCCAATCGCACGCGAATCAATCGCTTGCCCCCACCATGTTCTTCCTGCACCGTCCTTACGCTGATATGCGTCCAAGGGTCGGCGAAAACTTCTAGGTCGCCATCGGACCAGCCCGTATCAATCGACTGACCCCAGCGAAGCTCGCCAAGTTGTTTTGTGACCGCCCGCAGGAGATCGGTTCGCTCGGGCGAATTTGGTCCCCAGTAGGCGAAGTCGCGTGGCGAAGTTGCCACGGCGGGCGCGGAAGAGACAATATCGGCCGTCCGCAACGGAACGGCCGTGATGCGACCGGTGAAATAGCGAGTGCGATAACGTGCCCAGGAACGAACGAGGGGTTGCAAATAGCACAGGGCGGAAATCGTGAGACGTGCTGAAAGCGAATCGTGCTTGCGTGCGATCTTGGCCTGGGCCGCCTGCAATCCGGCGATCAGCAACGACGTACACCACATTGCCAAGGCGACAAACACGAGCGGTCCCCACGCGCACGCCGCCGCAGCGGTTAAGCCAGCGAGAACGTGCCATTCGAGCGTGCTGGGGATCATCGCCCAATGAGCGGGGCCGGGACGATAGATACATTGAAACGGAGCGGTGCAAAATGTGCCGCGATAAATGATCGGCTCCTCAATCACGAGGCCCCGCAAGCCAGCACCATACAACATCCCCCGCCATTTGCCATGTCCCCGATCCGTAAACCGGTCGGGATGTTGAAAGCGGAGAAGTGCCTCGGCCTTGCCATAGCCAGCCTGTTGCTTCAGATAGGCTTTTGGCGTCGAGCGACGATGATGCCACACAAAGGCCGACGGGGCAAACGTGAGCCAGTAGCCCGCCGCCTGTAGTCGCCAACAGATATCGACATCGTCGCCCGCCGCCCGATATTGCGGCTCGAAGCCGTTGATCATTTCCAACGCCTCTCGCCAAAACGCCATATTGCAGCCGGGAATATGCTCGGCAACTTGATCGCTTTCGAGGATGTGCATTGGTTGACCCGGTGCGGCCGCGACCGCCGCTGCGATGGGTCCGTCGTCGGGCGTTAAGTTTGGACCGCCGACGCCCGCGACCATGCAGTCCTCAAGCCGGGCCCGTTCGAGTTGGGCGATCATCATCGTCAGCCAGTCGGGATCGGCGAAGCAATCATCGTCGGTATAGGCGACGACCGCGCCGGTGGCGGCTTGTAAACCTGTATTTCGGGCTACGGAGAGGCCCAGGTTTTCTTGGCGAACGACACGGACGTTCGGGAAGCGAGTGAGAATTTCTGGTGTGTTATCGGTTGAACCATCGTCCACGACGATCACTTCGTAGTCGGGATAGTTCAATTTCTCCAACGACTTCAAACATTGTTCGATGGTGCGGCCGCCGTTGTACGTGCAGACCACGACGCTCGCCGGAACGGTCGCCACGAGATAATCGAGCGGCGACTGGGCAAAGGTCTTTTTCAGAGCATGAAAGGCGAGCTTCGGCTCTCGATTGCGGTCGGTGATTCCAAACGCCCAGTTCTCGATGGCGGCACCGCCGGTGTGCCATTCATCGGTCCAGGAAAAGACGAACGCTCCCGCCGCGCCGACGGCGGCCGCTTCTTGCACATGGCCCGCGAGAAATTGGGCCTGCGCGGCGGCACCTTGTCGCAGCGAGTCCATTCCCAACTCACCCAGCACGAGCGGCTGTTCACCGACCAGATTTTGCAAGCGAAACAGATAGCGGCGGAACGTCTCTCGATCGTGCAGATAAACATTGAATGTCGCAAAATCAAGTCCCGTCAGGTCGAGATACTCGGTCGGCGGATAGTTCGCATACGTGACCAAAGCCCGCGAGTCGGCCTGTTTGGCAACGTCGGCCAACTCGCGGAGAAAACGTTCAATTCGCCGCGAACCGTGCCACCGCACGATGTCGGGCGGAATCTCGTTGGCAATGCTATACGCCCACACGCAGTCGTATTGCGACCCCCGCGTGACGGCGGCTTGAACGGCATTGCGAGCATCGTGCCGGGCTTGTTCTGAGTCGAGAAAACAGAGGTGCTTCGCCCAGGGGATATCAATCAGGATGCCCTGATGACCGGAGGCGGCGACCTGTTCGAGAAACGAGATGGGCGGCAGATGATAAGTTCGAATCGCGTTGACGCCTAATTGGGACATTTGCTCAAGGTCGCTCCGCACGCGATCAATGTTGGGAAACGGATCGCCGTTGGCGTTGAGAGCGAAGGGTCCATACGTCACACCACGCAGGTGAATTCGCTCGCCCCCTAGGCGGAAGAATTTGCCATCGACCGTAAGTGGCCCGTGCATTTTCTGCGGAGTTCCGTTCAGGACCGACGTTTCGCGAGCGGTCTTCTCGAACCCTTCGAGAAGGAGGGGTGGACGGCTCGGCGGTCGAACGGTGTGGGGCATTGAGGTGCAAATCAGGCGAGTCGAAAACGAACAAATTTCAAGTTCAACGAAAGTTACGGTAAGTCAGGAACGGGCTACCTGTCGTTACATACACAAGTCTCATACATTCGGTCCAAGTTCGCGGGATGCCGACGCATCACGTTTGCTTGGACCCTGGAGGGGTCGCAGCGATTAGCCGGTGGTTGAGCGCAGCGACACCACCGGTAACAATCGCCCGGATATTTTGTATCCCGGAGGGATGCCAGCTTACCTCACCAACGACCGCGCGGCTCGCTGCGACCCCTCCGGGGTCGAACGTCGAGAGCAGTCCGCTTTCCGGTGGTGTCTGCGCTCAACCACCGGCTAATTGCTATCATCCCTTCGGGATGGAAATACTCATGTATAAACGTCAGGCCACAGGCCTGACCTACAATCAAGGCCTCAATCAAAAATGTCACCGGGGACAATGTTGCCGTCCGAAATGTTGCCCAAATCACGAAAGACGTCGGGATCAATGTCGTAGTTTAGGGGATGCACAGCCGCGTCGGCGAACACCGCGTTGAACACGTTCGTGTGCGAAGCACCGAACATCTTTTCGCCATGCGAAATCGCCGTGACGTCCGGTTGCGGCGCGACATCTGTGCGACGCACCGTGTCCTCGTCGTAACCAGCACAGTAACCTTCGTTGTCGTCCACCATCGGTTGGCCCGTCTCGTCCACGTCGATGTCTCCTATTTTGTGGGCATCCAGTCGTTTCTCTCCGAGCAGGAGCGTTTTACCGAGTCCATCGGTGACACTTTCTTTTCGCAGCGAGACACTTTGTCGAATGATTCCCGTGCCCGGTTCGGTCTCCGTGCCCAGATTGCTGGCGGCGAAATCGCACAGGGCGTGCGTGACCATTTTCCCTTCGAGATAATAAGGGTCGCTGTAAGTGATTGTCATCGGACTCCGCCGAGTGGGACAAAAGAAGACTGGGTCGGGCGTGGCGATTGCGAGCAGGGCTTTCTCTTGATCGGTCTTGCCGGGTCCGCCCCCTTTCCAGACATTTTCGCCCGCGAGAAAGGGCAGGACTTGAAAAGCCCAGCCCGCCTCTTGGTCCTTGCCGATCAGCGGTTTTCCATTGCGATAGGTCGGCAGAGAATCGTAGTTCAGTCCGCCCGAGGGATAAAAGCCGTAGGTCACATGATGGACGTCAAACGCTAATGCCAAAGAGCGCAGGTTATTGGCACACGTCGATTTTCGCGATGTTTCACGAACCGCCGAGAGGGCGGGCAACAAGAGTGCCATTAACGTCCCAATGATTCCAATCACGACCAGGAGTTCAATGAGTGTGAAACCGGCTGGGTTAAATTTCTTGGAGTACCAAGTAGGCGGATTACCGCAGGCGCATGATGGGGCGCGATGACATAGCATGAGTAGGTACTCGCTTTACGGAATCTTTTGGGCCACGGTTCTCAGATCGTTCCGGATATGTCGCCTGCGGCCCAGTAGCAGAACAGAACCTCCAAGTTAGCAATCCGCGAATCCATTGTAAAGCATTTACTCTCATTGATGGACGCTGATTGTCGTAAAAATGTCGGGAAATGCCGGACAGGGGGGATTTGCTTGGCAAGTAGTGCTAACAGCGGGGAGTTTGATGCCGACCATCGGAGGGGGCGAAAGAGAGGTTCCCCGATTTCCTACGGTCCGGATGGATCTCCACCCCGTTCGGGAATTTCGTCGCTGTTTAGCCTTTGCTCCGAAATTATTCAGATGCGCGGAGAAACTTTCGTTCCCGCCCGCTTCGCGATCATGCCCGCCACGTAGGCGGCCTTAAATCCAGCGTCGATGTTGACGACGGTCACGTTCGCCGCACAACTGTTGAGCATACTCAACAACGCGGCAAGTCCGCCAAAGCTCGCTCCGTAACCAACGCTCGTCGGGACGCCAATGACGGGACAAGCGACATAACCACCGACGACGCTCGGCAAAGCACCTTCCATTCCTGCCACAACGACGACCGCATCGACCTGTTCCAACTCGGCCACTCGTTCCCGCAACCGATGCGGCCCCGCCACGCCGACATCCTGGATAAACACGACCTCGACACCCATCCAGAGAAGCGTTTGTCGTGCTTCTTCGGCGACGGGCAAATCACTCGTCCCCGCCGTGACGACGGCGACCTTGCCCACGGTGTGTGCAGTCGATCGCTCGGCGGAATTGTTCTGAACTGGAATCTGAACGGGAATCCGCAGCGTGCGGGCGAGAGGGTGATATATCGCGTGGGGAAAAAGTGGACGCAACTCGTTCGCCTTCTCGGCTGAAATACGGGTCGCAAAGACGTCGATGTTTTCTTGGAGCAATCGCGCGAAAATTTTGTGCAACGTCGCGACCGATTTCCCTTCGCCAAAAACGACCTCGGGAAATCCACAGCGACGACCACGATCCAGGTCAAGCTGGGCCTCGCCCAGATCGGCCGTCTTGTCGGGTGCGAACTGTTTCAAAAAATCGGGCAACGAAATTCCACCGCTGAGCAACTCTTGGGCAAGTTGTTCGAGCGATTTGGACATCGGCATAAGCGGGTCGCTGTTCGAAGGCATCAGGCAATGAATTGTAACGATTCCACACAAGTTTATCGCACCAAGCCGACGCCTCGGTGTCGCCAGCATTCTCTGGGAAGAGAACGGATTTTAGAGTGTGTCGGGCGGTTTGATCCCACTTTCTAGTTCGTCGCTCGGTGGAGAGCCAGCCTGAAATTTCGAGAAAGCATAAATGCCGTAAATCGAAAGTAATGTAGCGATAGCGATACCAATCCATTGTGCGTATATGAACCAACTGAAATTTTTCTGAAAAAATGCCAACGTCGGGATTGGTTCAAGTGCTCCCCGTCCAAATTTTTCGACCACGGCGAAGACGAGAAACACTGTAAATACACTTCCCGCCAGATAGAACAAGGGGATCGCGATAAACAGCTTCTTAGGTTCAGCTTTTCCGGCAAGGGCTAAGATGAAAATGACAAAAGCAAGAATTGCACCTAACGAGCTGATATTATTACTGACATTTTCCAGCGTAGGAGCAAGCGAAGCCACAATGCTAACCATTGCATCCAGGAAAAACGTGATCAAAAACACCCAGCAAAACGCTTTCATCTTTTGGTTCCTTTCGATTTCCCAGCAACGCGAAGAGGGTCGGGAGTCGGTTTCGCGGCGGAGACTAACCATTATTGACAATTTACACCGCGAAACTGACTCCCGACCCCTTTTCTGCACAATGGAAGAAGGAGAAGTTTTCGGATAGGTTCTTACAAATACTGACCCCAGCCCCGCTCGTCAAGCTGTTTCACCACTTGACGAATTGCCTCTTCGTCATGTTTATTCGCCACGAGTGTAGCATCCGGCGTGTGAACGATCAAACAGTCACGCAGGCCCAGCGTCACGATCAAATGGTTGCCTTCGCTGCGAACAATCGAGCCGGTCGTGTTCACACCCAGG
>JAYUFG010000251.1:0-14020 GCA_043738845.1 Planctomycetaceae bacterium | reverse complement strand
CGGTAAATGCGACCTGTCGCTCATGATCGACGATTTGTCGCCAAAAACTCAACTCAGGTCAATCGCAATGTTGCAATTTTTATGGTACGGGCCATATTATTGGAACGCGGCAAGGATTCTCGGACACGCGCGGGACGCTGTTCTTTAATATCGAAGAGATTCTGCGGGTGAAGACGCCTGCGGCGGTGTTGCTGGAGAACGTCAAGCAATTCAAAACGCATGACCAGGGCCGCACCTTTGCGACGGTGGTTCGGCAACCCTCACAAGTGTCATCGTCGTTGCAGGAAACGACATGAAAGCAGTTCCATCCCAACGTGCGACACGCATTGAGACGGAGGCCATCGTCATTGGATACGCAATGAGCCGTCTCGATAAATCGTTCCTCGAAAACGTCGGAGTACGGTCGTGGAAGGCCGCATTTGCACTTGCGTCCAAGTCGATCGGAGTTCGCGAAACGAGTTTCAAAAATCTGCGTGACGAGTTTGACCCGATTCATTCTAATGCTCGCGAGGGATGGTGGAATCGCCCACTTCGGACGTCTCGCCAACGTGTGGCTTTGGACTTAGCGGAAGTCAGTGATGATGCGCTCATGGAACTCGTGAAGAAAATTCTCATCCGCGATTCAGAGGCAACGGTGGCGGCGATTGATGCACTCGCGCCCGAGCGAAATATCGCAGCGTCCGTCGCGGAACGATTGCTTACAGGTCGGCGGGCCGAAGAATTCTTTCTAAGGAACGCATGGAAAATCATTGGCGTTGAGCCGATGAATCTTGTGGACTGTCGAATCATGGCCAGCGGCTATGACTTCGCGATTAAAAAGACTGACAAAAGGGTGTTCGAGATCAAAGGGATTAAAGGAAATAAGGGCGATATCCTGTTTACGGATCGAGAATGGGCCGAAGCCGAGCGACGCTCTGGCAATTACGTCTTGATTGTCGTTGGGAATCTTGCGAGTACGCCGTTCGCCAGGGTTATCGCTGACCCACGAAAACACCTTCAAGCGACTTGCGTTTGGCGGAGGTCAGTGGCAGCAACGTGGCGAAGTTCCGTTTCGATTCACCCAGAAGCCGTTGATTAACCAACGTGGAGGTCATCCAATGTTTCCTACCTTTGTGTTTGCATCACTAGACGGCGATTCAGATCGCTTTTGCAAGTTCAACGTCACGGTTTATTGCAAGAGGGAAAATCTGGAAATAGCGAAGATTAACGCAGCCGAAGCGGCGGCGAATGCTGACGGCGCAATCATGGCACAAGCCTCTGATCGCATCATGCTCGTAAACTGTAGCGAGCGCGATGAATTGGAAGAGATCATTGAACCCTAACGATATTCCTAAAGTCACCTGAAATGGGTTGACCGCCTCGTTTGGTGTTTACGTAGCGGCTTGGGTCATCGCATTCGTGGAATCATCACCGAGCAGGAACTGATTCGCTGGTACGGAATGGGGTGTAGCGAGCGTTATAGTGACACGCTGGGAACGAACCTGTTGGAATCGCTACGGGCAGAATTTGTGCTGGAGTTTCCCGTGACCCACGACAGTCGGATTGCCGCGTTTTTGACGGATCGGGGCTATGACATCGCAAAAATGTCCGGACTCTGGACCCTCGCAAGCCGAACGGAAGAATGAGTTTGCAGGGTGGGGTGCAAGTTGTTTCTATCGGTTCTGTTTCGAACTGTTGTAGAAATGCTCCGCCCCTGTTTTGCCGCCGCTTCGCCCTGGTCGCTTAGCCGGCGCGTCCACGCGGTGCTGCGGTCGTGGACGACCGGGCTAAGCGGCGACTTCCTTCATTTTGCGGGCCGCAGATAATAGGGTTCGAGCGTGATATTACCGTAGGAGTCGGTGCCGCCGTCACCCTTGGCGTCGATTTTCAAGACTGCTTTACCCTTCCCCAGTTCCGGCAATTCGATAATTTCTTCGAAATATGGACGGAATTCCTTGTCGATGGACCAGACGTTCTTGCCGTCGATTTCAATTTTCAGCGAGCGAATGACCAGATTATTGCGGCCAGTCCCAAAGTAACCTTTTGCGAGTTTCAATCGATAAAAACCGGCCCGCCCCATCTTTTCCGAGATCGGAATTTCCCAGGTCGCAAAGTTCGCTTGAACATTTTGTTTGCGCCAACCAAATTCGAGATCAACCGGTCCCGTTAAGTAGGTCGCCCACCGATGCGCACCGACCCCCATCAACGACTTATTGTCGATCTTTTCGATCTCATGCAAAACATCGAGTGCCTCCGCGTCGTGGCCTTTCCAATTGAAATAGACGGAGTATTTCACCGCTAGGGCACGCTGGCGATATTCCGGAGTCAGCCGTTTATTTTTCAGGACGTCCTCGACAAGCGTCAACGCCGCCGCGTATTGTTTTTTCTCGCCCAAATCCTTGGTGGTCGCCAGCAGCTTGTATGGATCGAAGGAGAAACGCCCCAGCCAACCGGTGGTATCTTGCGGGTCCAAATTTTTTAGTTCTTCGAGAACCGGTTGATAGTCGTCATGGTGCGGATGATAACTTTCACGGATGCCCCAACCGAACTGAATCACCGCCAAGCCTTGCCCCAGCGATTCAGCTCGCTGCGTTCCCTTCGCTTTGTTGGCCTGTGCCCACAATTGATCGCGTTGCTTCCGCAATTCAATAAGTTGTTTGATCGCAGACACGACTTGGTCCACCGACATTTTTTCGAGACCGACGTCGAGTTGGCCAAAATCCCGACCATTCGCATCATAAAGCCCGATGAGGGGAGTCCGAAAGATGTAACGATGCAGATCGTTGGCGTCGTGGTACAGGGCGGCTTTTTTCCCCTCAGGGTCATTCTCCGGCATATCAATCTCGACGAGAATTAACTCCTCACCCATTGCCACAGAGAAAGCGGGCGAATTGATGACTTCTCTCTTGAACTTCACCGAAGTCGCGTTCCAATCGTTGCCGGTAACAAGCACGAGGATGTCGCCGGGAGCCTTTTGAGCCAGTTGTTTGGCATCGCCCAGGGTCGAGACGCGGCGCGGTTTGCCTGCGGCGTGAGCAACGGGCGGAAACGCCAGTAATCCAACGAGCAACAGCAACGCGTAATTCGTTTTCGGCGGTACGAATTTCATTGTCATTATTCGGTCCTCTGGCCGTAAACGAAAATCCCGTGCAGGTGGAAAAAGTCCTCGCGTCCTTCGGGATAGTCTCCCTCGACCTTGACGTATTTCGCCGTCGGATGTTTGCCAGCAAGATCGATCTGCCAGACGGGTTCCACCTTGGCCGTGCGAAACACGGGCGTCCAGCTTTTTCCATCCATCGACACGCTAACTTTCATCGGAACGACACGTTCTTGATTTCCTTCGAGATTGATGATCGCGATGCCGGAAAGCGTTCCCTGTTTGCCGAGTTCGACGGTGGCTGTCGGCCGTTTTTCCTTGTCGGTATGGAAGAATCCCCCTTTCCCATTCAAAATTCCACCATGCGTCAACGGTTCGTCATATTGCAGTGAAGAAGTCGAGAGCCGAAGAATGCCGCCATTGCTAAGAAGTTCGCCCGGAAACGGTTTGTGATCGTGTAGATACTTCCCTTTGACATACCGCACGGCCAGCGACGAGAACGAGGTGAAGGCCCGTTTGTCGCCCGTCTTTTCGGCCGTTCGAATCCCTTCCAGACACAACCACTTGATCGCCTCGCCGGTTGTTTCAGGCTGTTGATCTTTCTTGGTTCGCCGATTCTTCTTATTGAGCTTCTCGGCCACATCGGTGATGACTGCCAGTAGTTGTTCGTTGGCCCCTTTATCCTTACTCTCATCCGCCAGATGACTACAGCCCTGAAAAAATCGAGGAAGTATCGTGGGGTTGGTCAGCGTCAATGACAGTACGTCGGTGAACAAATCCTTCGGGTCGCCTTTTCCGCGTTGCTCGTACATGTCAGCAACGATCCGCTCAGTGGGAAGTAGCTTGATCATCTCCGGATTGGGAGAACTAAATGACTTCAGCCAGAGTCGTTGAATTTGCGTTCGCGTGGCCGCAGGAAATTCTCCCAATGGCATTTCTTTCAACAACTCCCAGCTTAATTGCGGGTACTTTTCAAATACGGGAATGAGAGATTCTGCCTTTGCGGTCCACCATTTGGGAGCTTCTTTGGCTTGCTTCGCCAGTATGAGTCGCTCCCGCCAATGACCCGCATGGATTGGATTGGCGGCAATGGCCTGCTCCAGGAGCGCAGCCTTGCGCGCGACGGCGTCGTCGGGGAGGGCGTGTGCTGCCCAGGCGAGTCCTTGGGCCGTCGGCAAACCGGGGCTGGTCCACGCTGCATCGCCCGCGAATAGGTCGGCCCAAACGGAATAAAAATAACACCGGTGCGGCCCACGATCATTTCCGTCAACGCTGTTGCCATCCAGCCATTGGCCTGGATGGGGTCGAACGGCAAACGCATGATGGCCCGGTTCGTTCATGGAGGTTGCCGGAATACCGGCGGCCATGGCAGAAATTGTTCCGGTGGCACTTAGTGATCCGCACACGCCACCCACGCGAACCGTACATTGCGAATAGCTAAATGGGCCAAACCAGGGGCGATAGTAGGCGTCGGTAAAGATATTCATGCCGAACGGATTGGTGTCCAAATACTCCACCTGCCAGGCACCATTCACGGCGTCCGTCGCCGAAAAATTTGCCCGGTCGCCGATCCAAATCAAGGCGTCTGCCTCGAACCTAGCACCGACCGCAAACCGCATTTCCCAAACGGCCAGTTTGGAAAAGCCCGGGTTCAATAATCCAGCGATATTCCGATCACGATAATAGCGATAGACTTTGACCGCATTCTCAGGGGTGGGCGTCGCCCCCGTGATCCTCATCGCGGTTTCCAAAGCCGTCGAAGTCGCAATCTTCCGTTTGAGACCGGGACGGGCGATGTCCCCATCATCGAAATAAATCGCCGCCAGCGACAACACGGCGATGAGCGGGTTTTCCAGCGGACCAGAGCCAATAAATTCCTCCATCCAATCGGCTTGCGAAAGGAAGACTGCGAGAAATTGCTTTTCTTCGGGCGACTTCAGAAAGCGGCCAATTTCTTCCGGTGAAACACGCCGCAGAATTTCATGCCGCAGTAAATCCGTTCTCAATGGCTGCGCCAAGACTCGCTGGGCCATTTCCCCTTCGGGCAGCGTTTGAATTGTTGCACCGAGAGCTTGCGACTCCTTGGCAAAATCCTTCAGCCATAATTGTGCAGCCGGGTCGGCCTTGATTTGAAGGTTCGGGTCGTTCTTGCCCTTCTTTCCCTTGCCCTTATCCGCCGGAGTGGCGGTGTCGGCGGGGGCGGCGGTCGTATCCGGAGGTGCTGCGACAACCGACCCGGAGATTGCCCCTTCCAGAAATGGAATGACCGCCAACAAGATCAGAGTGGCCCGCGACATCACGAATCCTGGGGAACTTTGCAAGACATTGGCGAAGGGCATTGGAGTTACCTTTTTGACCGTTAGAGCTTACCCGCCGTGCCCACACGGTGAGGGTTTATGCTTCGCCCCACATTAACAGTGTGGCGGTTTGTACTTAACCGCCACGTCCACGCGGTGTTCCCCGGAAACGCTCCGGTCGTGGACGACCGGGCTAAGCGGTTGATCGCCCAAACGACCAGACTACGTGATGACCGTAGTTTATATACGAAAAGCCGTCGCGTCCACGCGGTGTTCCCCGGCATCAAACCGGTCGTGGACGACCCGGCTAAGCGGTCGATCTCAGTGGCCGCCAGCCGAACCGGTCGATCACCCCAAAGACCGGGCTATGCTTTAATCCTTCAATCGTTACCGCCGGTACACCCGGAACGGGTTCAAGCGAACCGAAGAGCGAATGGAGTGCTGGAGGATTGCTAAACGGGGGCAGGTCTCGTTAAGATGGAGATAACGGGCCGACTTTGTCGGCTGGTGTAATTCTAGCGTTGTCGTCCATAAACTGCCCTGACCCTCCTAAAAGGCAATCTCGATGTCGTCCTTTCGATTCGCCCGTGCGCTGTTTGCGTTGCTAATCTCTGTCGCTGTTAGCGGCCTATTACATGCCGAAGAAACAAAGCCTTCGTCTGAGTCAAAGGAGCCACTCAAGGAAGGTGTGGCGACGCCTGCACCTGCGGTGGCTGCTCCGGCTGCGTCTGGCGGAGAAGAAAAAAAGGAAACTCCCAAGCCGAAGTATCCGCCGTTTTCGGCCGTGTTGAAGGATGCGAAATATGTGAACGGCGTGATTCCGTTGCATCGCCGCGAGCAAACCTTGTTTGCGGAACTTTCGCCGAGCCACATGAATCGCGATTTCATTATCTTGATTTCAATTGCCAAGGGGATCGGCAAAGGGCCTTTGTACGGCGGGATGAGTTGGGGTTTTGGCGATGATTGGGTGTGGCAGTTCCGCAAAGTCGATGAGCAAATCCACGTTGTGCGACGCAACCTGCGTTTTACTGCGACCAAGGGAAGTCCAGAAGACAAAGCCGTTTCGCTGGCCTATACCGACAGTGTGTTGTTTAGCTTGCCAATTCTTTCGATTGGTCCCAATGGTGGTTTGCTCGTGGACCTGACGCCCGTTTTCATGAGCGACCTGCCGCAGATTTCGCACGCCCTGCCCGGCTTTCAATTTTCGGCGAACCGTTCGACCTGGGCGGCGGTGAAAGGTTTTCCCGACAATGACGAGTTGGAAGTCGCCGCGACCTATGCTTCCTCGGGAGCGGGTGCCGACATCGACACCATTGCCGACTCTCGCGGGGCGACGATCAATGTCCATTATTCCATCAGCCCTTTGCCGCAGACCGGTTACAAACCCCGCTACGCCGATGATCGTGTCGGGTACTTTCTGACGGTCACGAAGGACTTTTCCAAGAAGAGTGAAGAAGAGCGTTTCGTCCGATATATCAATCGCTGGGACTTGGTGAAGGCTGATTCAGCCGCCGAAATGTCGCCCCCGAAAAAGCCGATTGTGTTTTGGCTCGAAAAGACGATTCCGTTCAAATATCGCAAGCCAATTCGCGAAGGGATCGCCGAATGGAACAAAGCTTATGAAAAGGCCGGTTTCGTCAACGCGATTGAAGTCCGCCAGCAGCCCGACAATGCCGATTGGGATCCGGAAGACATCAACTACAACACGTTCCGCTGGATCACTTCGAGTGCGGGCTTCGCAATGGGACCGTCGCGCGTGAATCCGACGACGGGCCAGATCCTCGACGCCGACATTATTTTCGACGCCGACTTTTTGCAACACTGGAAACAAGAGTACGAAACTTTTACTCCGGCGAAAGTCGCCGCCTTGACCGGCGGACCGCTCGACATTCGTGAATATGAGGAACAGGCTCGCCTGCATCCGCACGGGATGTTCGACCGTTGTGCGTTGAGTGACGGACTGTCGCGGGAATTTGCTTTTGGCTCGACGGTTCTCGCCGCTCATGCGGGCGGACCAGGGTCGGAAGCTGAAAAAGAGCGAATGATTATGGAAGGCTTGAAGGAAGTGACGATGCACGAGGTCGGTCACACACTCGGCCTGCGGCACAATTTCAAGGCCAGCACCTATTTGACCTTGAACGAAATGAACGACACCAAAAAGACCCATGAGACCGGCTTGACCGCGTCGGTGATGGATTATGCCCCGGCCCATATTGTTCCCAAGGGCGTCACCCAGGGTGATTTTTTCTCGACCACGATTGGTCCCTATGACGTGTGGGCGATTGAATATGGTTACAAAACATTCTCGGGAGGAACTCCCGAATCGGAAGTGGCCGACCTCAAAAAAATCGCGTCAAGAAGTGGTGATCCCTCGTTGGTCTACTCGACCGACGAAGATACTCGCGGGATTGATCCCGATCCTCTCAGCAATCGTTTTGACCTGGGCAAAGACCCGATTGAATATGCCAAGGAGCGGGCCAAGTTGATTGGCGACTTGTGGCCCGACTTGATTGAGCACGTGGCGACTGACGGCGACGGATATCAAAAGGTCCGTCGGTCGTTCGGCGTATTGCTCGGCAATTATGGCCAAGCGATGCACTTTGCCTCGCGGTATGTCGGAGGCGTGTATGTCAATCGAAGTCATAAAGGCGACGCTGACGCGAAACCTCCTTTGGTCGTTGTGGAACCAGCCAAACAGCGAGAGGCGATGACGTTGCTCGAACAGGACGTCTTCAATGACGAGCCGTTCCGCTTTCCACCGAAGCTGTACAATCACTTGGCGGCGTCACACTGGAATCATTGGGGTAACGACGCGCCGACTCGAACCGACTATCCGGTTCACGACACGATTACGATGTGGCAGAGTCGGATTTTGGCACAGCTTTTGTCACCGACGACGTTGAATCGTCTGCATGATTCGGAATTGGAAGTTGCCGCCGATCAAGACGCCTTTACGACGGCTGAATTACTTTCGCGACTGACGAAGACAATTTTCGCCGAAGCGGAAAAAATTCAAGGTGGTGAATTCACCACTCGCAAACCGGCGATTAGCAGTATCCGCCGCAACCTGCAACGGACCTATTTGAAGCAACTGTCGAACATCGCGCTCGGCGAAATCCACGCTCCGCAAGATTGCCAGACGATTGCGTTCCGCGAGTTGACGACTTTGAATGACCAGATCAAAAAGCTGCTGAATGCCAACGCCAAGTTGGATGACTACAGCAAGGCCCATCTCGAGGAAACCTCGAGCCGCATCCAAAAGGTCCTCGAAGCCCGTCTTTCCCTATCACAGCCATAAATTACCCCACCTGGCGAGCGGGGGCGTAAGCCCCCTGTTCCCCGGTGCCGGTCCTTCCCATCCCTCCAATCGCCTAATCTGCCGTCAATTTCGCCCTGCTTCCCATCCATCGCGACGGCCCCTATACTGAAGGCCGTTGTTGGATTGGACTACCTACACCCGTGACGCATTCTCCGTTTGGTGAAATTCGCAGTTCGGGCCTTTGCAGAGGTTGATTTCGCATGAGCGATTTGGAAAAGAAGAGCAATTGGAAGAGTTTGATCGAGACTTTGGGGATTTCGCAGCCAGCGGCACCCGCCCAACCTGCGGTGAGCGGATCGCCACCTCCCGCGCCAGCGAAAGTCTCGCCTCCGGTTGAAAAGCCGAGGTCTGACGTTCCGCCCCCACCGCCAAAGAAGAAATCGAACTGGGGACAATTGGCGTCAGCACTTGGTCTCGCTCCACCGATCCCACCGGCACCTCCGGCGGCGGTTGAACCCAAATCGGCCCAACTTCCTCCGCCACGTCGCGAACCGGAACGCCGCCCACCTCCAAGAGAAGCCTTGCCGCCGCGAGAAACACCACCACCGCGAGAAATGCGCTCGTTCGCGCGGCCGGAAAAGCCTGTTCAAAAACCGGTTCAGCAACCACTAGCCGAACAGCTACCATCTCAGCCTGCCGCTCGTCGCGAGCCTCCTCCCCGCCGCGAGCCGCCGCGCCGAGAACCACCGCGTCGAGAGCCGTCACCTCCCGTTGCGCCAGCACCACGAAACTATCCCGAATTTGGTGCGGGCTTCACCGTTGACGAATTCTTCTCCGCCAAGGAATCGCTTCCGAAGGTTGACGACGAATTCTTCGAAGCCCGCCGCGAGCCGTATGTGGATCAGGAAGAACCGAAGCGAGTCCCATCCGATATCGACGATTCCAGCGACTCGTCTGACGAACCTGCGGCTAATCGCAGTGGCGAAGAACCGGGTGGCGATGATCGCCGCCCACGCCGCCGTCGTCGTCGCGGGGGACGCGGCCGGGGACGCCGCGACGAATCGGACGTCAACCCTCGGGCCGAACGGCCGTCCGGCAGCACACCGTTCCATGACGAACCGTCTACCGATGATCACGATGAAGCGGTACCTCGTTTCCTCGCCGAAGATCTGGATGCGGAACTTATCGACGACGATTTGATCGGAGACGACCGCGATATTCGACCGGCAACAGGTTCGGAAGAAGCTCGCGACGATGGCGATCAACCCCGCAAGCGTCGTCGTCGTCGCCGGGGTGGACGCGGCCGAAAACGCTCGAGCGAAACGCCATCGGTGGGTGAGCCATCAACTCTGGACCGCGACCGGATGGAAGATGATCGACTCGATGATGATTTGCATGATGACCTCCACGATGATGTCCACGAAGACGATCATCTCGAAATGGATGACCACGAGGATGACCTTCGCGATGTTGACCCGCGGGACGTTGATCCGCGCGATGTTAGCACCCACGACCGAGATCGAGAAAAACCGCAACCGCGACGCAATGATCGCGAAAGAGGTCGTCGTGAGCAGGCACCGCGCGGCAAGCAGCCTCCTCCGCGACCAGTTCCCGCCGCCCGTCATGCCGACGAGGATGACCACGCGGACGACGATCATGATGATGAACACATGAAGAATAGCACCCGCGACGTGGTGACTTGGCAGGATGCAATTGGCGTGATTGTCGCCACGAATATGGAATCCCGGGCAAAATCGCCCCGCAGTAACCAAGGTTCGTCCCATCGTCGCGGCCGCCGGTAACGAGTTACAAACTATTCTCACTTTCGTTCGTCTCAGTTTACTCCGTGCCTCTGTGGTGAAACGAACACCAAAAAGTTCACCACGGAGTCTCGAAGTTCACGGAGAAACTTTGGAGATCGATTTGAGATCGATCATCAAATAAAGGATTCCTATCGTGTCGCGACTGCTGCCCGTCTTATTATTATTGTCGTTGCTGAGCCTGGGTTGCGGCGGCGGAAATTCGGGCGGCGCAACGAAGCGGGGCGTAATACTGCTCCGCTATGCGCAGGGAAGCGAAAGCACCGAGCAACGCGAGAATGGCTTTCTCGACACGATGCAGAAAGAGTTTCCGGAAATCCTCATTCTCTCCTCGTCCGAGTACGCCGGTGCAACGGCAGATGAGGCCCTGCAAAAATCGCAAAACCTACTGCAAAAACATGGTTCTCAGGCCGATGGAATTTTTGCCGTCAACGAATCGGCCGCGTCGGGAATGATGCAAGCCCTGCAAGATGCAAACTTGCTCGGCAAAGTTCCGTTCGTCGGTTTCGATCCGAGTCCCCGCATGGTCACGGCTCTTCAGGAAAAAAAGCTGCATGGCATTGTCCTGCAAGACCCAGTCACGATGGGTTACTTAGCGGTCAAGACCCTGGTCGCTCATCTGGAAGGACAGGCAGTCGAAAAGCGAATTAGCACGGGCGAGAATCTGGCCACTGCCGAGAATATGACCGAAGAAAAAATGGCGAAACTGCTTAGGCCGGACCAATTCAAGGATCCCGAGTTTCAACCCGCCGCCCCTAAATACACGCTGGCCGTGATTCCCAAGGGGACGACGCACGAGTTTTGGAAATCGGTTCACTTTGGTGCCAATCGGGCGGCCGAAGAATTGGGCAACGTCACGATCATTTGGAAAGGTCCACTCAAGGAAAATGATCGTGAGGAACAAATCAACCTCGTCCAAGACTTTGTGACCAAAAAGGTTCAAGGGATTTGTCTCGCGCCGCTCGATTCGCAGGCCCTCGTCGCTTCCGTAAAGGACGCCAAAGCCCACGGAATTCCCACCGTCATTTTTGACAGCGGGTTGAACGATCCCGACTCGCACGTGAGCTACGTCGCGACCGACAACTACAACGGTGGAAAATTAGCCGCCCGACGACTGGGCGAATTGCTGAAGGCCAAGAGCGAGAAGAAGAATTAGTCGTAGGTCAGTCCGTAGGCCGGACCTACCTGGTTATCACGAGATCACGTCATCCGAATTGCGAGCGGCCTCTAATGGATTTGTCATTTCGTGTGTCCGATTGCTTTCGCAAATTTGCTCATCCGATGTTGGTTCGATGTTATCTGTTGCTGGGCAGCGGAGGTTTTTTGCTCTCGGCTTCCGTCACTTTCGCCGGTGGTGGACCGGAAAACGTCTGTCTCGTAATCAACTCTCGCAGCTGGGCCTCGCGGACGATTGCCAACCATTTCATTCGCCTGCGACAGATTCCGCCGACGAACGTGGTTTACATCGATTGGTCGGACGACCTCACTTCGACTGATGTGGCGACATTGCGCGAAAAGATTTTGGGGCCAGCTTTACTCACGATTCAGCGGCGGAATCTCAGTGCGCAGATTGACTACCTCGTCTATTCGTCTGATTTTCCCTACGCGATCGATCTGCATTCCGACGCGGCCAAGGTGCCCCCGCATCAAGTTCTCACGCCGGTCGGTTCCTTAACCGGTGCAACGTTTTTTTACGGTCCCGTGATGGCGGCGAACGCGGCCGTGATCGGCGTCAACAATAATCACTATTTCCGTCGAGCGGATGACGAAACCAGTGCTTCGCACGGATTTCGCGCTTGGTATGGCTGGGGACCAAAGGGTGAACTGCAAGAATCGGGCGGCGAGCAATATCTTCTTTCGACGATGTTGGGTTACACCAGCGGGCGGGGCAATTCCGTTCGCGAGGTTATTCGCGCGATGGAGCTTAGTGTCTCCGCCGATGGGTCGCAGCCCAAGGGAACGATCTATTATGTGCGGAACGACGATGTCCGCTCGACGACACGACACAACGACTTTCCCGCCGCGATGGACGCCTTGAAAACTCTGAAGGTCGGGGCGGAACAACTCAACGGAATCATTCCCTCTGGCAAGAAAGACGTGCAAGGGGTCATGGTCGGCAAATCCGACTTCGATTGGAAATCGAGCGGCAACGTGATCCTGCCCGGCGCGATCTGCGAAAATTTCACGAGCTTCGGCGGCGTGCTGCGAGAAGCCTCTGGTCAAACACCGCTGACAGAGTTCATTCGCCACGGTGCGGCCGGTTCGAGCGGAACGGTCACGGAACCTTACGCCGTGAAGGAAAAATTTCCGTCGCCTATGCTGCACGTCCATTACGTCCGAGGCTGCACCTTGGCTGAGTCCTTTTATCAAGCGATCCACGGACCCTATCAGCAACTGATCGTGGGCGATCCCCTCTGTCGCCCTTGGGCAAAAATTCCAAAAATCAGCGTGACGGGAGTGGAAGAAGGTGCGAACGTCAAGGGAATCATTACGCTCGGTGCGAACGCCACAACCACATCCTCATCGACCGTGCCCGCCGCGAAGGTGGATCGGCTGGAACTGTACCTGGACGGCGTGCGAATTCAAACGAAGGCCGCCGGAGAAACATTTTCGCTCGATACGGCCCAACATCCCGACGGCTATCATGAACTACGGGTGGTGGGCGTCGAGGCGAGTCCGATTGAAACGCAAGGCCGAAAAATCATCACGCTCCTATTTGACAATCGGGGTGAGTCGCTCACATTAACCGCTAGCACGAAAAACGCCCGCTGGGGAACACCACTGAAAATCTCGGCCCAAACAAAAAAAGCAAGTTCTATTTTGATCTTTCAAAATAGTGAACTGCTGGGAAAGATCATGGGTGCCGAGGGGTCGATTTCGGTCGAACCGCGTGAGTTGGGCGAAGGACTGGTCGAATTGCGGGCTTACGCGATTGGGACGGGCGGAGTTGTTGATCGTGTAGCGTCCAGGCCGTTGGATATGACTGTCGAACCAACCACCGCTTTGACCGAGCAGCGGTTAGGGAACGTTAAATTGGCCGATGGGATGCGATTGCGGATTAGGAAGGATCAAACGAGCGTCTTGCAAGATACGGGAGCGGCCGAGTGGTTGAGCAAGGCGGGCATCGAAGCGAAAACACCCTTTGAGATCAGTGGCATTTTTACGGCGACGAACGAGGAAATTCATCAATTTCAAATGAAGCATTCGGGTCGGGTCCGTATTGTCGTGGACGGGGTGGAACTGTACAACGGCGAGGAGAAAACGCCCGGCTGGCGGTTTTTGCCCGTCAACTTGGCCAGCGGAAAACACACGGCCGCAATTTCCGGCGAATTGGGTTCACCGCCGCAGTTACAAATTCGTTTTGGTGGGCCGGGTGCGGTCAGCCTGAACGGAAAACAGTTTCAGCATTTGCCGTAGTGCTTCGTCGCGGCTGAAACGAGGGATGCCGCAGTCGTGTGCCACTGGCTCGGCCCAATCACATTAACACATCTCTGCTAGCATCGTATTGTACTGTTCAAAACATCGGGAAAATCGACTTTCGCGTTTTGAGTGTTCAGTTTTCGCACAT
>JAYUFG010000250.1:0-5270 GCA_043738845.1 Planctomycetaceae bacterium | reverse complement strand
GTCATGCTGGATTGGGCAACCGCCAATTTGCTTAAAATAACCGATGCCGAAAATATCGCACTGGGAACGACGACGGGAACCAAGCTGAACGCCGACCGCTACTCGGCCGAAGTCCGTCAGGCCGAATTACAAGCCGCAGGTACACCCCGCCGATAGTCGCTCGGGATTTTCTTGACGCGGTTTCCCCTTTGGTCCTTCGGATTTGTTAAGGATTTCGTACTTTGCGGATAGTGCTGCGGATTTCAAGTTTTCTTCGATTTCGGTACGCACCCGTGCGTACCGTACAAAACTAGCCAACTTCGTTCAGCAGTACTCGCCGCCCCTTCGCATGAGACTGAATTGCCGCGTGACAGACGCGGAGAACTTCATATCCTTGTCGGGCCGGGATCGGTGGTGGGAGCTTTTCACGAAAGCAGCGTATCATGTCGGCCACATGTCGATCATGGCTGCCGGCAAAATTGCGTGATTCGTCGTCGAAAAATGTCGCTTGCCAAACTTGGGCGACCGGATCGTCGAGCCGATTGAAGGTTAGCTTGCGGCAAGTGTCTTCAATCACGATGCGGCCCTTGGTCCCGTTGATTTCGCAGCGGTGCGTGTCGGGATAAGCATACGATGTGTCGTAACTTCCCAGCAGGTCGCCGACGGCGTCGTTGGCAAAACGCATCGCCAGGACGACGGTGCCGAAACCTCCCTTGCCTGTCTTATCGGTCATCTCGGCCGAAACGTGCATGATCGGGCCGCAGAAATTCAGCAGCCCGTCGATGCCGTGACATTGTGTTTCAATCAGATTGCAATGGGGATGAGCAAACGGCCCGTCGTGATTTCCGCCAAACCGCCAGGAGGCAAAGACGATTTCGCCCAACTCTCCGCAGGCGATGAGTTGCTTCGCCCGCAACATCGGTTCGGCATAACGATGATTGAAGTTAATGGCGAAGAACAGCTTGCGTTGTTCGGCGGCGGCTAATAACTTCGTCGCTTGATCGAGTTCAAACACGAACGGCTTTTCGACGAACGCGGGAACGCCCGCCCCGAGGACTTGCAACGTCGGTTCGAAATGGTCGAGGTTGCCCAAGCAAAGGCTGACCAAGTCGGGCCGCTCGGCATCGAGCATTTTGCCAATGTCGGTGTAGGGCGTAGTGGAAAACTCGTGTGCCCGGGCGGCGATCCGTTCAGGATTTCGTCCGCAGACCGCGACGAGATCGGTGAATGGATTGCTATGAAACGCTCGCGCATGTTCATAACCCCACAGTCCCGACCCGATCACAGCGACACGCACACGGGGCAATTCCTTGGCCCGCGCGGGATCGCCATGAAAATGAGCAGGGAGGTAATTTCCGAATTTGATTTCGAACATGGGCTGCGGAACTTTCGTTACAGACTGAACTTTTGTTGCACTTCGCCGACAGGCGACGACCTAGTTTTTGATCTCTCGAAACACAGTCTACACGCGAATTCCTTCGATTTCCACTAACACCTGAATCTTCGCATGTTGGTCATCTGCCCATCGCTCCAGTTCCGATTGCGAAGGTTTGGCGAACCTTAACGCCGTGAGGTCGCGTTTTCGATCAGGCCCAAATGCTACGGCCAATTTCGCACCTTTTCGCCAAGCAAGTCAGGCGATAAACTATGTTGCTCTGCGTTCTGTTCTGATTCCCTTCTCTTGGCCCGTCCCTTCGCCCGTGAGTAGCTCGACCGATCCATTGCCCCTGTCGCAGACGATTGTTCCTAACGATCAAGAGGAACTTCGCGCAGCGGTCGAAAGGGCCTATCGTTCCGGCACCCCGATCTATCCTATCGGTGGCGGGACGTCGCTCGACTTTGGACTCTCGCCGAAGCAGCCGGGAATCGGTCTGTCGCTCGCCAAGTTGAACCGCGTCATCGATTATCCCGCACGCGATATGACGATCACGGTCGAGGCGGGAATCACGATCAATGCTCTTGCCAAGATTTTGGCCAAAGAAGGACAACGCCTTCCCATCGACGTGCCCGACGCCGATCGCGCGACGCTTGGCGGTGTGATTGCCACGAACACGAGCGGACCACGACGGATGAGTTCCGGCACGATTCGCGATTATGTGATTGGCATTAGTGCCGTCGATGGTCGCGGCATGTTGTTTCACGGTGGCGGTCGTGTGGTTAAGAATGTGGCGGGTTATGATTTCTGCAAGCTGCTGTGTGGGTCGCTGGGAACTTTGGGCATTGTTACCCAGGTCACGTTGAAATTAAAACCGTTGCCGCCGCGCAGCGTGTTGCTCACATGTGCAATTCGCGATTGGACGCAAGCGGATGAATTGCTCGCCGCAACCGTCAACTCGAACGTCACCCCCGCCGCCGTTGAACTGCTTTCCGGCCCAGCGTGGGTTGAGGACTTGGCATTTCGCAAACTGCCGAGCGACGGCGTCAGTTGGCTGGTTGTTGGTTTGGAAGGAACAGCGGCCGAAGTCGATTGGTTGTTGAACAAGCAGCGGGAAGAATGGCTGAATCTTCGCGTGGCTCCCGCCGTCGTGAGCGAAGGGGACGAAGCGGTCGCACTGTGGCAGCGTTTGGCACAGTTTCCCGCCGCGAAAGAGTCTCCCCTCGTCCTCAAGTTTTCCGTGCGGTCGAGCCAAGTCCCCGCGATCATCAAAGCGGTCCGGACGATTGATCCCCATTGCTCGCTGCAAGCTCACGCGGTTAATGGCGTCGTGATTGTCCGGTTTAAGAATTTTGCAGCCGCTGAAGTCGGAAAACTTTTGCCCGGCACTTTGCAACCGCTCGCCAAAACTGCGGGCGGCTCGGTCGTTGTTCTATCCTGGAACGGTGGCGGAGAACTAACTCGACAAGCCTACTGGGGCACCGTCGATGCAGCAGGCGATTGGATGCTCAAAGTGCAACAACAATTCGATCCCAAACGAATCCTCAACCCCGGCCGATTTGTCGTCTAATCTCCAAAACTGACTCGGCTATAAACTATGGAAACTTCCGTCGCCACAATTCCGACCACGACACCAGCCTTGCCGATTGTTTCCTCGCCGCCGTCGGGCAATCCGATCAACCCCGGTGCAGGGATCGACTATCAACTTTTTTTGGACTGCGTCCATTGCGGGCTATGCACGGCGTCGTGTCCCACCTACGTCGAGTTGGGGAATGAAAACGACAGCCCCCGCGGCCGCATTTATTTAATGCGCGGCGTCACGGACGGCCGCATCGAATTAAATCACGAGGTCCGCCGACACCTCGAGCTTTGTCTCGATTGTCGGGCCTGCGAGACGTCATGTCCGTCCGGCGTACAATATGGCAAGTTGATCGAACCGTTTCGTCTCGCGATGGAGCAAGCAGGCGACGAACCGGCCAAGAGCCACGACTGGTTTCATCGCTGGATACTGTTCCGCCTGTTCCCGTATCCCGACCGGATGCGAAAGGCCCTCATTCCCGCCCGCATCGCCCAGCGACTCGGCCTCATGTGGCTGGCGGAAAAGTCAGGCATGATGGGCTTGCTCCCCACGCGCTTGCGACAACTGGCCCGTATGTTGCCGCCGCCACAGGCGCAGGGGCCACAACTCCCGGAGATTCTTCCCGCCGAAGGAAAGCGTCGCGCCCGGGTCGCGTTGTTCACCGGCTGCGTGTCGGATGTGATGTTTCGTCCGACGAATTGGGCGACCGCCCGCGTGCTGCAAAAGAATGGCTGTGATGTAATCGTTCCGCGTGGGCAGGCCTGTTGCGGAGCCATTCACTTTCACGGCGGGGCGGGCGAACCGGCCCAACAACTGGCCGACCGAAATCTCGACGCCTTCGATTATCGCAATGTCGATGCCGTCATTGTCAACGTCGCTGGCTGCGGGGCGATGCTCAAAGATTATGGCCACCACTGGCACGACGACCGTCAGAAAGATCGGGCCACCTTTTCGAGCAAGGTCAAAGACATTCACGAATTTCTCGACACGCTCGGAATCGTCAAGCCGACGGGCGAGCTTCCCATCACGGCGACCTATCACGATGCTTGTCACTTGTGCCACGCCCAAAAAATTCGCGAAGCCCCCCGAAAACTGCTCGCCCAGATTCCCGGCCTGAAAATGCGCGAATTACCCGAGTCAGAACTCTGCTGCGGCGCGGCAGGCACCTACAACCTGACCGAGCCAGATATGTCCGGCCGTCTCAGTAAACGCAAAATGGACAACATCCTCAGCACCGGTGCCCGCGTCGTCGTCACCGCCAACGCCGGCTGCCTTCTACAAATCCAGCGCGAAGCCCGCACACGCGGACAGAAAATGAGCGTTGTTCACCCCATCGACCTACTCGATATGAGTTATCGCGGCGAGAAGTGGAACGGGTAAGCGAAAGGTCAAAACGCAGAAGGCAAAACGACGAATTCACATTCACAAAGCCGCGACCGTTGCTCGCGGAGCATCTCGCAAGCAATTGGCCACCAGCCACGTTCAATGCGGATTTTGTCTTCAGCCGCGTCGCGGCGGCATTTGAATAGCCAGGCATGTAGCAAAGCGGAATGCCTGGAGTCTTACCCAGCACGCTCCAAGCCGCATCGCGGCGACATAATGTTCACACGTCACCCACGCCCTAGTTGACGGACCGGCTATAGAAAGTAAATTGAGCAGCGTGGTAACGGTAACTTTCTGTATCGTACGAATATCCCAATAATTTCACCGTACAACAACCTGATTTCCGGCGGCGCGACATGAATGAGACGACTAAGGCCGCCTACCGACACTTGCTCTACGTTGCCATGCTTGCCATCCGCAGGGGTTGCCATTCACGCGGAAGAGAGAGTTGGAATCCTTTGGAGTGGCGTCGCCAGTATCGGCGCAATCGTGTTGCACAAGCGACTGCCGACTGGTTGCACAACCTGGCCGATTTCAGTTCGCGTGATTTTGTTCGCTTCGACGAGCAACGTTTTTGGTCCGAACATTCGCACTTGAGCCGCCAATTCCCTGGTGAACGGCTTGCGCGTTACCGGGATATTTTCGACGATTATTTGGCCGAACGAGTTTCAATTTGTTTATGACGATGGCAAACAGGGAAAAGGTCGAACACGGAAAAGGACGGAAAAGGTGTTCGGAACCGAAATCCCCATTCATCGCTCATAATTCATCGTTTTCCCCAGATCATTTCCAAAAATGGCTCAATTTTACTACTGTACATACGTACAAAATTCTGCCATAATGCCTCTTAGCCGATGGACAGTAATCGCGGCGGGAGACTTCACAAGTTCTTGGTACGGTGGGAAGCCGGCCTGTCGGAAGTCCCTGCCTGTATGGAATGCCCACCCGGCGCAC
>JAYUFG010000249.1:0-5277 GCA_043738845.1 Planctomycetaceae bacterium | reverse complement strand
AAGTCGTCGAGCAAAAAACAGAATTAGAATCGTTTCCAACCAAGTACACTCGACTTCTGGTCGCGTTTTGGAAACGGCAAGATGCCGCTTGTCCATTGGGGTACCCGCCGTTCACCTATTGAGCCATCGGATCGGAGTTTCGTCGCATGTTACCCCGCTGTCCCTTCTGTGATGCTCCGGTCGATCCGGTGACAATGACAATGCCCTTTTGCAGTGTCCGCTGCAAGCAACTCGATCTAGGTCGCTGGCTCGACGAGCGTTATACGTTGCCCATCGAGCGCGAATCCGACGACGACGAACGTCCCGATCTTCCCCGCCCGAACGATGATGAATAGACGAGACAACTAGGTCGATTCCCTTGGACTGATGGTCACGGGCGAGCGTCCTCATTCTGCGGCAATCTCTTTTTGATAGGCATACTCAGGTTGCGATTGCGCTATGAGGTCACGTTCGGCCATTGTAAGATGTTTGGGCATCGCGGGGACTCCGTTCCCAAGGAAAAAGTCGGCACAACGTCGCCCATCAGAACCTCCCTGCGATATTTTACAGAGACCCGGTTCACGACATCTTCGATCGTGGAGTCGAATTACATTTGCGATGGATGACCGCTGGACGGTGACGTAACCCATGAACGAAAGTAACTCTATGAAACGAACTCAAAAGGCCCGCTTTGTGGCCGTCGTCATTTTTAGCTGCCTCTACGGGTTTCCCCTTTTCGGAGAAGGAGAAATCGCCGCCGCAGACGAGCCAAGTCGAACAGCAAACAATGCACTAAGCCCTTTTGGCATCGGCAGTTGCCATGCTAACAATTGGTCGGCACAGGCGAATACCAGGTGGATTCCCCAAATGGTCGCGATCGGCATTACGAACCATCGGTGCTGTAACACGGGCTGGGGCGAGGTCGAACCGGCGGAAGGCAAATGGACCTGGGATCAGTACGACAAACAGATGAGCTACCTGGAAGGCCAGCACCTCACGTTTGGCGGAATCCTGGTCGGAAGCCCCAAGTGGAACACGAAGGACAAACCGGGGACGTTGCCGGTTAACAATCTGGCTGGCTGGTCCAACTATGTTTCGGAAGTGGTGAAGCACGCCAAGGGGCGGATCAAGTATTGGGAGGTGTGGAATGAGCCGCCGAACGGAACCGGCCGCGACCAGACGGCGGCCGACTACGCCAAGATCGTGGTTGCCGCTTATGACGCCGCAAAGACGGCCGACCCCGAATGCAAGGTCGGCCTCGCTGCCAAGTCCGTCGCCATCAACTATCTCGACCAAGCGATCACGGCCGGCGCGAAAGGTCATTTCGACTACGTCACGTTGCACCCCTATGAGGCTGCGGGATGCACCATCACGCATCCGGGTACCGAACTGGTCTACCTGCAAATCACTGGCACTCTGCGAAAGATGCTCGCTGCTCGGGATCCGGGCAATGTTAAATGCCCTCTCATCTTTACCGAACTCGGCTTCGCGGCGGGTGGCCAATACAGCACAAAGATCGCCAACTTCAGTGCCCCCGAAGTGCAGGGCCACGCCGTGGTCAAATACTACACCATGGGCCTCGCGCAGGGCGTCGATTGCATCCAATGGTTCGAGGGTATGGACGGCGATAGTGGACCGATGGGCCTGCTTACAGGCAAGGGCGAAGAGCGCCCCGCGTTTACGGCAATGGCGCAGATGATCAAATACGTCGGACAGAACCCCGTTTATCTTGGCTGGGTGCTACTCAATGACAAGCACTATGGTTTCGTTTTCCAAGGCACCAAATCGACCGTCCTGATTACCTGGGGGTCAAGTCTCGCCCAAGACAAAGTTGATTTCGGTCAGTCGGTGCAAATCGTTGATCCGTTGACCGGCAAGGTGACTCAGGCGGCGATCTATGACTTGTCCGTCGCTCCGATCCTGATCGATGGTGTGCCAGGCCGCTGGGTGAAGTTGGCCAAGGAGAACAAGTCCCAGCCGATTCCCTGGGGCGGAGACTTCACCGATGCAAAATCCGTCTCGGTCACGTTCGGCGAAAGGAATGTGGAACAGGGCCTGCACACCAAGTCTGCCGATTCGATCGCCGCAGACGTTCTCGCCTACGGCGGCTCCGCCCGCAGGGGTACGGTTCCGGGCGGGAATGTGTACATGGTCGATCCCAACTTCCTGTCCTACACCACGACGCCGATTGAGATCAACGTCGTGGTCCGTCGTAACGAGGCCAACGACAACGCCGGTTTCAAGCTCGTTTATGAATCCACCAGCGGCTACAAGGATCTCGGTTGGTACACCGTGCCGGACAACAAAAAATGGCACACCTTGACCGTGAAGATAGCCGACGCCCAGTTCGTGAGCATGTGGGGCTACAACTTCCTGCTCAATTCGGACGGAAACACATTCAACAAGTATGTCATTCAGAGCGTGACGGTGTCGAAACTCGACAAGTAGCAATCACACGGCGACGATGTCGGAGAGGGAATCTAGCGATGAACCTCATTTCGACGGCACTCGTTCGGCGGATGCTGGCGGAATACGCCGTCGCGTCATTAGCGACCGCTCCCGCCGAGAAACTACCGCGAACCGCCGTTTGATCCGGCCATGACGCCGACGATGCCCTTTTGCAGCCCGCGCTGCAAGTAGACCGATTTGGGTCGAGCGTTATACGTTGCCTATCGAACGAGAGTCCGACGACGACGAACGTCCGCAGCAACCGTAGTCAACGACGGAAGAGTAAACACATTTACGGGTGGCTCTGTAGGACCTACTCGACAAAAAAGTAAGTACGGCGTTCGGTTGCCTTGCTTGATCTCTTGAAAACTAACGTCGCTCGTGCGTACCGAATGGCGAGCCGGATTCATTTCCCGATCCGGCCTGAAAATCCATCCATCGGCCGCAAATGTAGCGGTCTATTCCGACCAGTTCCTTTCACATTAAGTCATTATTTGACAACGACTTGGGAGGCGAGTTAGCGGATTTTTCAGAAGTCGGACGACGGAGTTGGTACAATGGACGCTTCACCCAGCCGTTCTGCGTTGGGACGAACCGGTCGTGTGACCCGTTCTCGACTATGGACTGCCAGATACCCGCTTGTATGTAACTCATACGTTCAATTGCTCGCCCCGGCCGGATGCCGATGGCGTGCAGCCCGTCCGGCAGGACCGCTCCCTCTGATAACACCTGTGCCCTCAACTCCCGCTAGTACACGTTCGCGTCGCGAGCAATTCGCAGCCTTGCGCTCGGTTGCTCCGGTCGTCCTGCCGTCGCTCCTGTTGTGCGATTTTGGACGTTTGGCTGAGGAGATTGCCAGGCTGGAAGTGGCCGGGGTGAAGGCTTTGCATTTGGATGTGATGGACGGTCACTTCGTCCCGAACTTGTCGTATGGGTTGCCGATTGTCGAGGCCTGTCGCAAAGCGACGAAACTGCCCATCGACGTGCATCTGATGATCTCCGACCCGGCCCAATATATTGAACAGTTCTATAAGGCTGGTGCGGATAACCTAACCATTCATATCGAGGCCGTCCCCAATGCTCGGCCCGTCTTGGAAAAAATTCGCGCGCTCGGAGCCTCGGCGGGCATCGCTCTCAATCCGCCGACGCCGCTGACCGCGCTTGAAAGCGTTCTCGATTGTGTAGACGTCGTTCTTGTGATGAGCGTGATGCCCGGCTTCGGTGGTCAAAAGTTTCAAGACGTCGCCCTCGACAAGGTCCGCAAATTGCGGGAGCGGTTGGGCAACCGCATGTTTTTGGAAGTGGACGGGGGCGTGAATGACGGGACAATTTCCCGTTGTGCCGAGGCCGGGGCCAATTTGTTTGTCGTCGGTTCCGCCATTTTCGGTCATCCCGAGTATGGCGAGCGTGTTCAGACGCTCAATCGTTTATCGACCGTTTCACGGCAGTAATTTTTCTCAGCTGTAATTTTGTTCCTCTCCTTTTTGTTTGAGGCTAAATATGTTAACCGTCGTGTTGGTGCGGCCGGGCCGCACGGATTACGACCATCAGGGTCGCATTCAAGGGACCCTGGATATCCCGCTCAACGAGCAGGGACAACTGGAAGTTGCCAAGCTCTCCGCTGAATTGAAAACCGTCGGCGTCGAAGTGATCTATGCCGCACCGTGCGAATCGGCACAGATGACGGCCGCCATTCTCGCAAAAGAATGCAAGGTCAAAGTGAAGGTACTCGATAAGCTTGGCAATCTCGACCACGGTTTGTGGCAAGGAATGCTGATCGACGATGTGAAAACAAAACAGCCGAAGGTTTATCGCCAATGGGAGGAACACCCAGAAACCGTTTGTCCGCCGAATGGCGAACCCGTCTCGGCGGCGGTCGAGCGGATCCACGACGCGCTGCAAAAACTGATTCGCAAACACGACGAGGATAAAATCGCCATCGTTGTGCCCGAACCGCTCGCGACCCTCGTGCGGTCGGCCCTCACACGAACGCCCGCCACCGATATGTGGGAAGGTCTCGGCACGGGTGCATCGCTGGAGGCGTTGAAAATTCAACCGCACGCCTTGGCGTCGGCGTGATGGCGCAGCGACCCCAAGTGAGCGTATCTCTAACCGATGCCTTGCGAACGATGATTGTCGTCCGCGACGGCAGCGTTTTCGTGACAGACCTTTGGTAGTTGATGCCCATCCTCATTTCGTTACCCTGGGCACCGCAACAAAAAACTCCCAACCTCCGCGTGAAACGAAGGTTGGGAGTTGGGTGGACGAACATTTGACGGAATGTGAAAGGCGACCGTTTTCGATGGTGCGACGACCCTCACCCCGGCCCTCTCCCAGAGGGAGAGGGGGAATTCTTAATGGGCACCCGCCTTGCCTACCAGGCACCCGCCTTAACTACCAGGCACCCGCCTAATTTAGCGGGCACCGACGGTCGCTGGTTCCATTTCTTCCAGGTACTCGGCGATGTAGGGGCCGTACGAGTCACGCACTTCCTGTGGCATATCCTTGTAGCCGGTGATATATCCACGGCAGGCGGCTGTTCCGCACAAGCAGCGACCGGGGAAATGTTTGATCTCGAATTCAAACGTGGCGTAATCGGTGTACAATTCTTCGCCCGCCGCGATGTCACGCATCGCGTGGATCTCGAGCGCGTCGATTCCGTCCCGCAGGAAAACGCCGCAGTTCGGCTCGCACGAGTGGTTAATCAATTGGATCGGGCCGTCGATGACGACGTGTTTGTCGACGCCGACTTGGAACGAGTGCTGGGTTCGACTGGGGATTTCGTAACCCCAACCGCTGATAATCACGGTACCCCGGTCGATATTTTCAACGGCGTAAACACACTTTCCA
>JAYUFG010000248.1:0-14071 GCA_043738845.1 Planctomycetaceae bacterium | reverse complement strand
TCCGAACTAGCCGACACCAACGATTTACCGTCTTGCGAGAAGGCCAAGGCGTTAATGGTGTACGAATGGTCGGTAAGTTTGGTCGTCTCTTGGTGTGTTTCGACGTTCCAGATACGGATCGTGTCGTCGGAACTGGCAGATGCGAGCCGCTTGCCGTCGGGGAAGAATACGACTCCATTGACCGAGTCTTCGTGACCCTTGAATGTCGCCAGTTCCTTTCCGTCAGCGACTCGCCAGAGTTTGATCGTGTCATCGTCGCTGCCCGATACGAGTAGCGTACCGTCCGAATTAAAATTGACGCTATTGACGGAGTCGGTGTGGCCCTTGACTGTTTTCAACTCTGCGGACTTCTCGACATTCCAGAGTTTGATGGTGTCGTCTGCACTCGCCGACGCCAACACGGTACCGTCCATCGAAAAGGCCACGCCCACGACCGAGTCTTCGTGACCTTTGAGCGTGGCCCGTAGTTTGCCAGTTTCAACTTCCCAGATTTTTACGGTGTCGTCGTCACTGGCCGAGGCCAACAGGCGACCTTTGGGGGAAAATGCGACCGCATTCACGACGTCCGTATGACCCTTCAAGGTCTGTCGCTCAACTGAAGGTGTAGGTCGATCCGCAGCCACTGCCACCGACACCAAACCTATCAACCAAGCGTGCCGCAACGGCAACGATAATAGCGATCGTGTGATAACGCTCACGGGGTTGACCATCATGGTTTTATCTCACCGAGTTATTTCTTCTTCTTTTTGTGTTTGTGGTGATGGATGGCCACGTGCTCGGCGACTTTGCCATTGGCGACAATCGACACATGATCCCCTTGATGCACGTCGGAAAACTTGGCTGTTGTATGTTTCTTGCCATGCACAACAGTAAAACGGGTGCTGCTGCTGACGCGGAATTCCCGGGTATGGCTTTTGGCTCCGGCCGCTTTTTTGTGATGGTGATGGGTCTTGACGACGATTTCGTTCTGCTTGTGTTCGACGGAAACGACCGTTCCATGTACTTTATGTTCCCCTTTTTTCTTGACCCCTTTAGCCGCCTCGGCCGGCGAGACCCCATACGCCAAAACGGCCAAGAATCCGACCATCAGCCCCGCCAAAACGCGAGTTTTTTGCCGCATTGTTCCACATCTTCCTTTCCTAAGACCAGATTCTTCAGTTTCACCCACAACATACATACGGCCGATTCAGCCATTATATTAACGAGACAGTCCAAAAATTTTGACAAAATAACTGCTTTGCGGCGATGGCGGATGACCGCATGCGGGTTTTCTTAGCTGTCCTTTTCGCCATAACTCACTCCATGTCCCGCCAATTCGGCAAGCCTTTTTTCATGGCCTTCGTCGCTTGTTTCGGATCGAGTGACTCGGCATCGAACTGGAATTTCCAGAATTCCAGTTTTCCAAAATTCCAGAATCCCAGCGTAACGAGGAGAAGCAACAAATTATGGAGATCGCAATTTGGAGGCTAGTGATCGGATTCGGTCACTTGGGCTCCGGCAGCATCTTGATCTTGATGTCCTTGAATTGGATCGTCATCGTGAAGCCTTGGTGCATCTGCAAACCAATCACACCGCTCTTCACGGCCTTGGGGCTGTTGTCGATCATCTCGGTGGTGATCTGGCCATTGATGCTGTAGACGATGTGATTGCCGTCAGCGACGACGACGCAATCATTCCATTCGCCCTTGGGCTTGATGCTCTTCTTGATCTCAGCTTCGTTCTTGTCCAAAGGCGTGCTGGAGCGTTTGTTCTTGTCGTCCCAAACCGTTTTTTCTCCGCGTTTGCTCATGATGCCGCGACCGCCCGCGACGCCCGACTCGTCGTAGATGATCCCAGTGTAGCTATTGTCCGCGTCGATGTCCGCTTGATAACCGCCGACGTGATGCTTCTCGGGGTTGTCGATTTTACTGCGGAACTGCACGCCTGAGTTGCCGGTCGGTGTGACCATCTTCCAACTGTAACGCAGTTCGAAGTTTGCGAAATTATCGGGGTGCGATTTCGAGCACAGCAAGACCAGGTCGGACTGCACCGATTTTTCCTTGGTCTCCGAGCATTGGATCGCACCATCGACGACCGACCAGTAGCCCTCGATTCCTTCCCAGCCGGATAAGTCCTTTCCGTTGAAGAGGGAAATCCAGCCCTCGGCGTCGGCTGCGGGGATTTCGGTCTTAGATTGATCCTCAGCGTGAAGACGCGAAGTCAACACGCAAAAAGCCAGCAACGGTAAGGCGAACTTTTTCATCGAGTGGTCCCTGTTGTTTGGGTGAACATCATCGCGAGATTGGAAGCGATCGGGGATTCCTATCATCCCAACGGCCGGTTGCCGTGTAAAGAGAGTAAAAACGCTGGGAAAGGAAAATGGGTTCAGACGTCGTGTCGGAAATGGCCCGGCTAATTCAATTCAGTGCAAGAGGGAGGCAGTATGGATGTTTTGATTGTTATGGCGGTGATCGCTTGGACGGTGTTTCATTTTTATCGCGAGGGCAAACGGGTCGGCAGCCGCAAAGGCTTTTATGTAGGCCAACATTCACGACGACGAAGGTAAAACTCGAATGTTCCCGTCACAGAAACGCAACTCGCTTGGGGCCGGCCTGCGGGCCGGTCCTGGGCGGTTTTTTTAGGTGTGGGAGGTGTCTCGCAGAAAATGGGATGGGCAAGAAGTATGAGCATTCGGACAAAACGGCTGCGGGCGAAACGACTGGCGGCGTGACTCGGTTGTTCCGGATCACCGCCGCACGGGTCAGCCAACTGCGGCGGGAGTTGTTCGAGCGGTGGCAGGCGTTTCACGGGGAGTCAGTGTTGGCGGTGGCGTAAGTGACCTTAGCGACATTCGCTTTTTTATCAATCAACTCCCCGGTCTCGCTCCGTCTCGGCAGCGGCCGGGGCGGAGTGGGGCCAGCATGGGAGTATCGCCGTCGTCGAGCGGTTCATCCGCACGTTGAAGGAACTGCTCCGCGAAATCGTCGTTCCGTTGGAGCAGAAAAAGATATGACTTGGAACTTGATTTGATGGCCTATTGGTGTAACGAGCATCGGCCGCACGAGTTTTTGTGCGGGGCAACGCCGAATGAAACGTATCGGCGGGAATTTCCCCGCAATCGCAAGCCGCGTTACGAAGTACGTTCGCGGTGGCCGAGAGGTTTCGCCGTGTGCGAAGCCGTGGGCATTGGTTCGCGGGAAGGCGGGTGCCAAGTTGGAACTCTCCGTCGAGTGTCACGGCGGTCGGCGGCATCTGCCGATTGTCTCGTTCCGCCGTGCGGCGTAAAGCCGTTCATGCTTCCTTGTTGCCACTGCGCTCGCGGTGCGCGCGAAGAGTGGTTTATGGACCGGCGAACTCTTGAATTCTTATCAATCCCCAAGAATCATTCACGCCAAAAGGCTGTGACGCACCAAAGTCGTCCTTCGTACCGACGATTCCGGTCAAATTTGTTCGCGAAATCCTCGAAAAACGTGCCCTCGAAAGTCGATGGTCGGTTACACCAATCAAGGCCAAGACTAATCATCCACTCGCCTCCGTGCCGCAGGACTGGTCCGCAGCAAATCGGGAGTTATTGCGAGTCGGCGGATCAAACGTATCACAGCAAGAAGAAGAAAAATCGCTGTTCACCCAAACCAGCAATTTCCGCTCATTTCTACCTATGGAACAACGAAATCATTCAATACCCGACGAGGATGGCCCAAACCGTTCACGGGCTAGCGGGGCTTGCTTCAGTTGAATGCTTACCCCAGAATGAGAGAATCGGGTGATGATGTCTCATTAAGGAAAAATGTGGTTATGTTTTCCCGCTGTGTGACTTTGGACCGAGAAAAGTCTTTCGGACGAAAAAATTCAATCGCGTCGCCAATCGTTTACCACCTCCTCTTTGTGCCCTCCGCGAAAGTCCCACCAGAACGGTCATGGAGCCTGAACCGATCGCAAATTTGGCCCTGGACGCACCTCGCCAAGAATTTGGCGAGAGTTTGAACAATATCGCTCGGGCGACGCGCGGCTTCCTGGCCGTCGATGATTTTTACGATTTCATTTTGTCGCGTGCCGTCGATTCATTGCAAGCCGTTGGTGGAGCGATCTGGGTCTTGAATGCCGAGGGCCAAATAACGCTGGTCCGTAGCGTCCAGATCGATGTCTCACACTTGTTCCAAAACGCGGACGATGAAATCAAACATCAACAGATGTTGGAGCGACTGTTGGCGGGGGACTCTCCACAGGTGATCGCACCGCACGACTATAATCAGGAAGGGGACGCCGAGAACCCCACAAATTATTGTGTGATCCTTGGCCCACTGATGATTGACCAACGGGTCGATGGCGTCGTGGAGATTTTTCAGCAGCCGGAAACGCCCGAGCAACTGCACTCGCAACATCTTCGTTTTGTGATGCAGGTGTGCGGCTTGACGAGCGATTATTTGCGGACGTTAAAAATTCGCGATTTCGCCGAGCGTCAAGCGGTGTGGGAACACGTCGAAACTTTTGTGCGAGAGGTCCACGGCAGTCTCGATTGTTCAACAACCTGTTACGCCGTCGCGAATGAGGGGCGGCGTCTGCTTGATTGTGATCGACTCTCGGTGGCATTGAAACGAGGAAGAAGTTATGTCATCCAAGCCGTCAGTGGTCAGGATACGATCAATCCCCGTTCCGAAGCCATTACGCTACTCAATCGCTTAGCTTCAAGTGTCGGCGCGACGGGCGACGAAGTTTGGTATTCCGGTGACACTGCCGAGTTGTCTCCGCAAATCGAGGAACTGTTGCAGACCTATGTCGATTCATCGCACTCCGCAACCGTCGCAATCGTTCCGCTACGAAGGATTTCCACCGACGAAAGTGAGGCAACCCCAAAACCACCCGACGAGATTTTCGGCGTGTTAATTGCCGAGACGTTCAAAGAGCGGGATTTTTCTCACGCCTTTCGACAGCGGGTGGTGGTTGCGGTCCGTCACGGTTCGGCGGCTTTGGCGAATTCGGTCGAGCATCGCGATTTATTTTTGATGCCCCTCTGGCGGTCGCTGGGTCGTCTCAAATTGGTGACCAAGGCCCGTCGGTTTCCCTGGTACGCTACCGTTGGTGGACTGGTGCTTTCCGGGTTGATCGCCTTGTGTTTTATCCAAACTGAATTTGAACTTTCGGGGCGAGGAACTTTAGAGCCGGTCGTTAAACGGAATGTCTTCGCCGGACTCAATGGGACCGTAACGGAGGTCAAAATCGACCACGGTCATGTGCGGGCGGGCGACGAATTGCTCGTCATTGATTCGACCGAAACGAAAACGGAACTAATGCGGCTGCGCGGCGAACGCGACTCGAAATTGCAAGAACAATTGGCCAAGGATCGGCTGGTTAAGGACTCAAAGCAATCGGAATCGGAGCGAAATCGAGCCTGGAGCGAAATCGAAGGACTAAAGGCCCAGCTAGTCAGTCTCACTAAACAGATCGATCTCGTCGCCGAGGAAAAATTCGCACACGCCAGCGTGACCAGCCCCATCGACGGAGACATTATTTCCTGGCAAGCACGGGAGAAATTGGATCATCGTCCGATTGAAAAGGGACAGGTTCTGATGACCATTGCTGACCTGGACCAACCGTGGCATTTGGAGGTTTGGCTGCCGGAAGATCGTATCGGCCATGTCAACGAGGCCCTGCATGTTTTGTCGCCGGGCGAAAAAATGAATGTCAATTTTATCTTAGCGAGTGATCCGGGACGTCCTCTGCATGGCACCGTCAAAGAAATCCACCGCGCCGCTGAGACACACGGCGACGAAGGCAATGTCGTCTTGATTCGGGTGGCCATTGACAAGGACGCGATTAAGGATCGCCGACCGGGGGCGGGCGTGATTGCGAAATTCTCGTGCGGTCGTCGTTCGGTCGCCTATGTTTGGTTTCACGACGTGTTGGCTTTTGTACAGTCGAAGGTTTTGTTTTGAGGCCACAGTGAATGCTTGTAATGTCCATACTTTGCCCTGATTTAATGCTCTTCCGCCGTTAGTCTCTTTCGATGATGGATGGTCGTTGTTGTGCGCCAAATCCCGCAATACATTCATTCGAGTTCGGCGAGAAAGCTGCCGTGGAAGATGCGCCCCGACCTTTCCATCGAGCGACAAACGAATCAGGGGAAGGAAATTTGGGTCGTGAAAGACCCCATCGGCTTGAAATACTTTCGCTTCCTGGAGGAAGAATTCAAACTGTTGAGTTGGCTGGATGGCAATCGCAGTCTGGATGACCTCCGGCAATGTTTCGAGGACTACTTCGCTCCGCAGACGACCAATGTCCAAGAAATGTGGCATTTTGTCTCGATGTTGCATGAAAATAATCTGGTGGTGTCGAATGTCGCTGGGCAAGGAACTCATTTGCAAAAGCGACACGACGAAAGTCGTTGGCGAGACCTCAAGGGATGCCTCAGCAACGTTCTGGCAATTCGTTTCAAAGGAATCGATCCCGACCGATTTCTAACTTGGCTCCATGCCACGCTGCGCTGGTTCTTCACACCCGCTGCGGTCGTTATCAGTGGACTTCTCGGTTTGGCGGCATTGTTATTGATCACCGTCCATTGGGCGACGTTTCAGTCTCGCTTGCCTTTGTTTCATGAATTCTTTGCGGCGGTGAACTGGGCCTATCTGGCGGGCGTGCTGATCGTCACGAAAATCCTCCACGAGTTTGGACACGGACTAGCTTGCAAGCATTTCGGCTGCGAATGCCACGAAATGGGCTTGCTTCTGCTCGTGTTCACCCCCTGTTTGTTTTGCGACGTGTCCGATTCCTGGCGTTTGCCCAATAAATGGCGACGGGCGGCAATCGGGGCGGCGGGAATGTACATCGAACTCTATTTAGCCTCGCTGGCCACATTCGTGTGGTGGTTTTCCGCCCGCGATTCGGCGTTGAGTAATATCTGTCTTTGTACGATGTTTGTGTCGTCGGTCAGTACGCTCGTCTTCAACGCAAATCCTTTAATGCGTTACGACGGCTACTTTATTCTGTCGGACTTGGCCGAGATTCCCAATTTGCGGGAAAAAGCCGTCAACGGTGTGTCAAAAAAAGCCCGTCAGTATTTCTTCGAGACCGAAGAGCGTGACAACCCCTATTTGCCGGAACGTTACTCATGGTTCTTCGCTGGTTATGCCATCGCGGCGACGATTTATGGTTGGTTCGTGACGGCATCTGTGTTATGGTTTTTACAGCGCGTCTTAAAACCTTATCGTCTGCAAGTGCTTGGTCAAATTTTGGCGGCCTTTGCTCTCTGGGCATTGGTCGCGGTCCCATTGGGAAAGGCGTTCAAATATATGGCGACTCCCGGTAGAATCACCGTCGTGAAGAAACCACGGCTATGGATTGCCGGGGGATTCGTGTTCGCTTTGTTGGCGGGGGTGATCTGGGTGCCCCTTCCGCATCATGTTTCCTGCCTGCTGGAACTTCATCCGCGAGAGGCGATCTCGGTCTATGTCACTACGCCGGGACGACTGGATAGGATCAACACTTCGGAAGGAACCCCCGTACTGGCCGGAACCGTTTTGGGAACGCTCCACAATGGCGAGTTGGCCCAACAGATGCTGGAGTTGATCGCGAAGAAGACGATGCTCGATTCGCAAATTAAGAGCGTCAATTTTTATACAGGCTCAGCCGCTTCGGACGCACGGCGACAGCTTCGGCAAATGCAAGAGGCGTTGCGGTCCATCCAGGAGCAGATCGTCGAAAAACAACGCGAGCAAGACTTTCTCTCCCTCGCTGCTCCGGTCGCTGGCACCGTACTTCCACCGCCGGTGATACCTTCGTCGGCCGACGACGAGGCCCTCCTGCCGACGTGGTCAGGAAGTCCTTTAGAGCCGCAAAACCTGGGGGCCTGGCTGCCGACGCGAACTCTCTTCTGTCAAATTGGCAACCCTGCGAAATGGGAGGCAATTCTGCTTATCGATCAAGCGGATATGGACTTTGTACGTGTCGATCAAGAGGTCGCGATCAAGCTCGACGGATTGCCCCACCGAACCTTTGTGGGAAAGATTAGCGCGATTTCGCCCGCCGATCTCAAGCGGACTCCGCATGAACCTTCTCAGAAAAATGCCGGAGCGAACGCCGCCAAATCGGCGGACAGTGCCGAGCATTCCACAACCATTTCCTATGAAGCTCGGGTGCCCTTGAATGACGACGAGCTGCTCTTTTTACGTGGTATCCGCGGCCGTGCGAAAATCGACGCCCAAAATCTCAGCCTGGGCGACCGCCTGTGGCGTTATCTGTCGCACACGTTTCGCTTCTCACCATGAGTGAACCGCGCCGCCACCCGGAATACGAGCCGTGCTTTCGACTACCAATTCCCATAGTGGTTTTGGTTGGCAACCTGCGCTGCGAGCAGTTGTTGAGCGGCTGCGGTCGCATTCGTCAGTGGCGTCGTTAAGCCGACCCACGGTGTCGCCACGGAACTGGCCGTGTTGTTGAGCGCGACGACGGCGAAGTACGTTGTCGCCCCGATGGGAAGGCCCTGAATTTTCACCGAGGTTGTGCTTCTGCCAACAGATCCTAAGCGAACGGACCGAGTTCCGTTCCAGTAATAAATCGCGTATTGCGTGGCACCCGACGACGCCGTCCAGGTAAGTGTGCCCGTCGTTGTGGAGGTCGCGGCCGCAGTCAAATTTGTCGGCGGTGCGAGCGTGTTCGACGTCGCGGTCGGCATCACCACGCTCACCGTGTCCGACGAAGCGTTGGAAGTCGCGTTGTACGCCTTCACATAAAAGGTCGCGGTCGCGCCGGGCGTCTGTGCCCCAACGTCGGCCAACGTGGCCGTCGCACTGACGCTTGCCACCTGCACGAACGACGTGCCGACTTGTTGATAGACATAGTAGCCGGTTGCGCCCGTCACCGTACTCCAAGAGACACGAGCGTTCGTAGTGGAGGTTGCGGTTACGGCGACATTTTTTGGAGCGGCGACCGTGATCGTGGTTGGTTTTAGTGTGGCCGCCTGTGCCCACGCAGTCGCATTGGATCCAGCCGAGTTGTAAGCCGATACCTGAAATGAATAAGTCGTCCCCGCCGCCAAGCCGGTCACAGAATACGACGTCACTCCGGACCCGACCGAAGCCAACAAGGTTGCGTTTCCGTTGATCAACTCGTAGACGTTGTAACCCGATGCACCCGTCGAGGCCGACCAAGTTAAATTGATTTGCGACGTCGACACGGCCAGTGTTGTCAGACCGCTCGGCGCGGCGGGAGCCGTGACCGTACTGCCGCCCGATTGATAGTTTACGAGATAGGGAATCAATTTGTTGGCGATAGGGGTGCCCAGTCCGGTCGCTAAATCGTAACCGACGCCCGCACTATAGAACTGTGTGCTGCCGGACGTAATATCATGGAAGTTGGCGGAAGGAGCGGCGTACATGGCGGCAACGGTCTGTGTCGCGCCATTTAGTGTTCCCAACCCAGAAAGAGCGCGACCTTGATTGGCAATCGCAATCAAGGCAGACCACTGCGGCGCGCCCGCACTCGTGCCGCCGACCCCGACCCAACCGTGATTGGGACCAAACGTGTCGTAGACGGCTACGGCAATGCCCGCGTTGTAAGAAACGTCGGGAACTTTCCTTCCTGGAAATTCTTGACTGACGCCGCCACCTCCGCTCCAGGTTTGACCACCGCCAGTCTGCGGCGTCCAGGCGGTCTCATTGGAGATCGTGCCGTTAGAATTCAGATAGAGGTCCGTCCCGCCGACCGACAGTACATTAGGTGACGTCGAGGGAAAACTCGGATACCCATTGTCACCCGACGAGGCGACGAACGTAACACCCTGATGTCCGGTCGGTGTGACGAGATACGTCGAACTGAGGTTTTGGTCCCATGATTTGTTGGCTAAAGTGTCATCGCTTCCCCAACTCATGGAGATGACCGAAACGCCCGACTGATTACGGGCCCAATTGACGGCAGCGAACAAATCATTGTCCGACGCGCTGTTGGCCTCGACGAGAATAATGTTGGCACCTGGCGCGATGGCGTGTGCCCATTCGACGTCCAGAGCGGTTTCGCCTTCCCAGCCTTGGCTAGGATCGGTGCCGGGCAGCGCGGTGCCGCCGTTTTGATTGACGATCTTGAAACTCAGTGGAGCGGCAATTCCATACGCCGCGTCAAACGCCGCTAGGTCCGACGTGATATTCGGATCGTGATAGGCATCAATGATCGCAATCGTCTGACCGCGACCATCGGCTGCGGTCGAACCAAACGTCGTATTGCTGAAGCCGTAGGCCGTGCGAATTTGTGCCGGAGTGTATCCAGCGGTCGTCGAACTCGCGTGTGGAACATTTACCTGAGTGCTGTGGTGAAAGGGGACGAATGTGCTCGCCGAGAGCATCTGCCGCGACTCCAAAACTTCAAACTGCAAAAGACGATCTTGACGCTTATGGTTCTTGGGAGCAGATTTTCTTCCAAACATGTTTCGTTGTTCCTGGGTTGGTTCCTGTCGGCCACACGATGATCAGCCTGGACGATAGGAAATGAGTCGCTTTCTCCGACAGCCTCGTTCTTCGTCGATTATTATTATGGTCGCAAACTAAACGGTCAAGCAATACCGTGTGCGTAATCGCACCAATCACACTGCTTTCAAATTGGGCAATCTTGCGGTGGGGAAAATTTTACAAGCTCCGCTGGCCCTGTATTAGTTTCGCAGTGAGTTCACTCCACGTCACTGTCAAAACGCCGATCTTGTCAGGCGATACATATTCTACGCCATCAGAAATACGTGTCGCGACGTAGAAAGGTTCTGCCGACCATCGTCTGGGTGAAAAATAAACAGCCTCCGAAAAACCTGACAACTATATCGCGATTGCTGTGCGCCCCCTCCTTGCTAGCATGAACTCGAAGTAATTGATTTCGAGTCGATGCGAACCAACTAAATCATAGCTCACAAGGACTTCCCTGACAAAAAAGTTTGACCCAAATATTTTGCGGGTTTTACGCGCGCAATTTGCTTCGCGAAAGAATTTGACTTGCATCAACCTTTCCGATAAAAACAGATGTAAGGAACAGGGACGCGTTGCATCTTTTCAACACGCTTTTCTTTTTATTCATCGAGCGGGAAGGAATTCCACGTGCAGGCCCCACGGGATGGTTGATTTCAGACTCTCTTCGGATAGTCCCAATACCCAATCCACGAACCATCCAAAAAATCCAGAATCGCCACGCTCGTTGATAAATTGAACTGAGGAACCGACAGGAGATTGTCATGTTTAGAAATTTTTGGTCCGGCCCGAGTAAGAAAACGAAACCTAAGCAATCGCGAAATTCGCGGGCAACGCGACGCCTGACGTTTGAGCGATTGGAAGATCGGCGAATGTTGAGCGCATCGCCGCTCCTGGGTTTGGGTGCTGGGGCGGGTGTCTTCGGCCCGGCCGTTACCCGATCTACGAATATCTCGTTGGTGCCCACGACCCCAGCCCTGCTAGCGGCGACCACCACGACGCTCGCCGCTTCGAGTGCCACATCGACCTGTGGTACGCCGATCACGCTCACCGCGACCGTCGCAGCGGCGACGGGGACACCCACCGGGCTCGTCCAGTTCCTCGACGGCACGTCGGTCATCGGAACCGCCCGAGTTCGTAACGGCGTGGCTACGTTGTATGTCAGTAATTTGGCCGTGAACTTAACCGGAACCAGCCACAGCCTGACGGCGCAGTATCTCGGCGACACAAGTTACGTTGGCAGCACCTCGACCACAGCCGTCAATGTCACGGTCACTCAATCCGCAACCATCACGTTACTTTCCACGCGACCGAATCCCGTCGCCGCCGGTCAGGCGATCACGCTCTCGGCGACCGTTCTGACCAACAACGGATCGAGCAGTAATCGTGGCGGCTGCCACGGCGATGGCGATGGCGGAACAACCTCTGCGACGGGAACCGTCGAATTCGACGCGACCGATGTTGCCGGTAAAATTACTGTTCTGGGAACGGGCACCGTGACCAACGGCGTCGCTACATTCAGCACCACAACATTGCCAACAGGTGTCGTTTCCGTGTCGGCGGTCTACAAAGGTGACACGAACTACATCACCAGTTCTTCGCAAGCCTTTCCAGTTTCGGTCAGTTCGACACTCTCGTCGATTCGGATCAAGGTCTCTCCGGCGAGCGGACTCGCAGTCAATGTGGCTACGACTTTGTCGCTTAACGTCAAGCCGGGTCGGTCTTCGACAGCAACAGCCGTCCCCACCGGAACGGTCACCGTGTTCGATGCGACGACCGGAACAATCTTGTCCACGACACCCGTCACTTTGGCGGCGGGTACGACCTCCACGACCCTGGCGACGGGAAGTTTGGCCACGACGTTTACGACGACCGGACGACATATCCTCATCGTGACTTATAGCGGCGATGCCAATTATACCGCTGGCCAATCGTCAGTTTCCGTCTATGTTCCTTCCACCGCTTCAATCGGCTATGGCGGTGACGACGGATTTCTGGGTGGGTTTGGATTTGGTGGTTTTGGCGGATTCGGTGGAGAGGGTCGGTTTCGTCATTAGGATTTTCTCACCGTCCGTGTAGGCGGCGAGTTCGGTCTGCCGAACCGGAGTGCCGAGGTAAACTTGCCCCAACGAGTTTTCTGGCCAAAACAAATCTTCAATTCGATAACAGCCTGCCAAGAATAACTTGGCAGGCTGTTTACACTTCCTCGTTAGGATTTGGCACAAACGAATTCCCGGTTTGAATTCGGTGTTTAGCCGCGACGCGGAGCGTGAAGGATTTCTCTCCATCTGTGTCAAAGTTATGTAAAATCGGGAAATTATTTTGGCCCAATTCCTTATTACGAATTCCTGCGTTCGGTGACTTTGATACTCGGCGAATGTCCCAGCATTGCCAGATAATTGCGTCGTTTCTCAAACGAGATCAAAACGCCGATTCGTCAATTCGTCGGGACGAGCGACGATAACGGGCAGTTTGTAGGCGATTTCGTTCCGACGAGCGGCGGTGCATTCTGAATACACACAGTCCCCCATTTTGCGACTGGGTAGGCGTCTGAATTTCACGGATGCCAAAAATATTCTGGCGTCTGCCGTCGCCACAACAACACTCCAGTCGCTCAAAAGGTCGCTGGGTAGCGTGGCCGACGTTCTATTCCGTCGCGGATTCCACCACGGCAGAGTGGCCAGGAGTATTCAGGTTCGTGAACTTGAGGTGCCTATTGCGAAAAGACTCGAGAGCGGAGAAACCAAAGTGCAAACTAACATGGTTCCCTTAGCACACTTTGAACGTGTAATTTGCAAACCGGCGATTGCTGCCGCCGGCGTCTTCCCAAGTATAAGCGTACCGGCCAATGTGGCCCAGCCGGATCGTTGTGTCCGCGTAGATTTTATAACCCGCCGTTCGGGCACGGTGCGAAAAAGCGAAATCGTCGGCCAAGTACCACGGCCCCTCGTCGCTGTCGATCACCAGCGGCATGAAATACGGAACGCTCGCCTTGCCGAACTGTTCATTGCAAACCGGCAAGTTCCAATGACGTTGAATATCTTCGTAGACTTTGCGTTGTGTGAGCAAGAACCCGGTCGCCGCGTACAGAATCTCCATCAGACCGCCCGCCGCTCCGAAGACGATCTCCTTCGTGTCGGGCAACAACCGCGACGCGAGTGCCCGTTTTCCCTTCTTGGGATAAATGCCCGACACGAGGGGCAGATTGTGCGAGCGAAGTTGATCGAGCGACTTCGATGGAAAGTCGGTATCGGCATCGAGCCAAAAAAGTTCGTCAAAACCTTGAGCAAGTGCATCGGTCGCGATTTGATTGCGGCACTGGTCAATGGCCGAAAAGCCAGGCACGCGCCAAACGGGATAACCTTGCCGTTCCAGTTTCAACAGCGACCGTTCGCAATCCGGTTCGACACCGAAATTGGCAGGCACCAACACGACGCATTTTTCCCGGCCACCCATCGCACGTCCCTTTCAGGTTCGACATAGACCCTTTCATGTTGCGAAAAAGCAACATAAGTGGCGGCGAGCCGATTAAACAACTTACAACGCCACCCATGAGAAGGATAGCTTACGAAACGCCAACGGAATCAGAATCAACAGAAAAACCGAGTATTTTATTAGAATTCTCCATATCGTCTCAATCGTTTTGGGCTTCGACA
>JAYUFG010000247.1:0-14094 GCA_043738845.1 Planctomycetaceae bacterium | reverse complement strand
CATTAAACCTAACGCTTTCCACGGCGAATGGAACTATGAGATTCATCCGAAACATATATAACTCATTCCAGTAACTTATTGTCGCGCGGCTCCTAACTACGGAACTTTCCTCATTTACGTTTGAATGCTAAAAACATTTCGTTCGTCATGTTGCCATTGTTATCCAAACGTAACCCAGCCCTACATTTGCATCGTAACCTTCGCCAAAGTCAACCTAACTCCACAAGCTAAGAACCTAAAAGGTTTCGCCTGAAGGCGAGGTTTTAGACCCATCGTGGAGACAATAACTGTCCCATCATCATCCTTCATAATGGCGAAAAAGCGTCCTTTCGCGGAGCGAAAGACGACATTGATTTATGATCCGACCGTAAGCATATTCGGATTGGCCCATTTGCGAAATCATGGCGTGCGGGCAAACTCGTAGTCCAACGGCGTACTACTACCGTCGGCCGACAGTAAAACTCCGGAAACTGCCCTGCCGCTGAGCGGACTGGTCAAGCGTAACACCATCTCGTCTCGCTCGGTAGGTAGCCACTGAACGGCGAACTGAATCTCTTTCTCGGTGAAGTCGTGAATCTCCATGCAATGCCGGGAACCTGCACCGAAATCGTGTGGCTTGTTCGGGTCGAGTAGAAACATAAAACCGCGGAATCCATTTGTTGTTCGCGTGAGTTCAATACCGATGCCAGGCTTGCAACCGTTTTCATTGGACGCCCGCCACGTGGCACTTGTGTCAGACTCGACCGACGAACACCCGACGAGTACCAGCAACAGTGCGAGAATTGTAAACGTGTATCGCATCGGTCTGTATTGTGGCGTAACCACCGCCACTCCTGGGCTAACGCAGTTCATTCAGCAAATTATCCAATACGCACGACCTTTCGGCAACACCGTCGCGTATCAAAATGGCTCACTTTTAACCCCCGACAAAACGCCGTCGGTCGGGTATAATGCGTCAGCGAAAGGTGCTGTTCGCCGAGCGACATCGCGACGGCTGTCAATGGAGTTTACGTCTTTGGAGGAACACCGATGGATGCCTATTTCTCGCTCGCCGACTACGAAATCAAGGTACAGAGAACGCTTCGCAACGCCGTTCCGGGCCGGTTGTATGAAGAGGCTCTCAAGTTTGATCGGGCCGCGATCACCGATTACGGAGCTTTGGTGACGGAGTCGGGTGCGAAGACAGGCCGCAGTCCCAACGACAAACGGATCGTCGAACATCCCGACAGCGCACCCGACATCTGGTGGGGGGCCGTCAACATCAAACTCGAAAAGAAAAATTTCGACATCAATCGTCAACGGGCGATTGACTATCTCAACACCCGTGAGCGGTTGTATGTCGTCGATGGTTTCGCGGGCTGGGACCCGCGTTATCGGTTGAAGATTCGGGTCATCGCCGCGCGGCCGTATCATGCGCTGTTCATGCACAATTTGCTCATTCGTCCAACGGCGGCGGAGTTGACCGAATTTGGAAAGCCCGACTATGTGATCTTTAATGCGGGCGAATTTCCCGCCAACCCTCACACCTCGCAGATGACGTCGCGGACGAGTATCGACCTCAGCTTCGAGCGAGGTGAATTTCTGATTCTCGGCAGCGAATATGCGGGCGAGATGAAGAAGGGCGTTTTCACGATCATGAATTATCTCATGCCCAAGCGGGGTGTCCTCTCGATGCACTGTGCGGCCAACGAGGGCGAGGCGGGAGACGTTTCCATTTTCTTTGGCCTGTCGGGGACGGGCAAGACGACACTCTCCGCCGATGTTCGTCGCAAGCTGATTGGTGATGATGAACATTGCTGGACCGATCATGGCGTCTTTAATATCGAGGGCGGTTGTTATGCCAAGTGCATCAACCTTTCCCCAGAGAACGAGCCAGAGATTTTCGACGCGATCCGCTTTGGGGCTGTGCTGGAAAACGCCGTGTTCAATCCGACCACGCGGGCGGTCGAATGGGCCGATGCCTCGATCACCGAAAACACGCGAGCGGCGTATCCCATCGAACATATTCCCAATGCGAAAATTCCGTGCGTCGCTGGTCATCCGAAGAATATCATCTTGCTGACGTGCGATGCTTTCGGTGTGTTGCCGCCGGTGAGTAAGCTGACGCCTGCGCAGGCGATGTATCATTTTATCAGCGGATACACGGCGAAAATTGCCGGAACGGAAATGGGCGTGACCGAGCCGCAAGCGACATTCTCGGCCTGTTTCGGTGCTGCCTTCATGGTCTGGCATCCCACCAAGTACGGCGAACTCCTCAAGGAAAAACTGCAACAACACGGGAGTCAAGCCTGGCTCGTCAACACGGGCTGGTCGGGCGGCGGATACGGAGTGGGCAAGCGGATGAAACTTTCGTATACCCGCGCGATCATCGACGCGATTCATTCGGGCTCGCTCGCTACTACACCGACGGTCGTTGATCCGATTTTTGGATTGAATGTTCCGACGCAATGTCCGGGTGTGCCGTCCGAGATTTTAGTTCCCGAAAAAACGTGGCACGATCCGAAAGCCTACACCGAAACGGCCCGCAAGCTGGCCGGGCTGTTCGCACAGAACTTCGAGAAATTTGCGGCGTTTGCCGGTGACGAAACGATTACGGCGGGGCCAAAGGGGTAACGGTTTGAGCTTGACACTTGGCGCAAAAAAAGGGGGCTTTGACGCGCCAAATCCACATGGCTGTGCTGGATGGCCAGGGGCAAGGCAACCATCAAGCAACATGTCGTCAAAGCCCCCATGTTCATTCGGGGCAGAAAAACTTATTCGCTTCCGTGTACAAACATCGACACAACGATTCGCGTCGCTCTCGTATTTGGCGGCCGGTTTGGAAAACGGGCTTGGATAAGTTTCAATAGATTTGGTGGACTGCATTTCTCAACCGCACCATTGATGTTATTCTTACAAATTCTACGCATCTGTATAGATGTAAGTTCGAAAAATAACGATTACGGATTTCCCCGACAGAGTTCACCTGACACAACTTGCAAAGTCACCAAGTTTTCTTCGCTCTCAACTCTCTTCCCTGTTCCGACCACCGATTAAGCGACGTCCCCGCTCGATCAACGATAACCGAGAACCCCGCTTGGATTTCACAGCCTCTCCACTGCCGCCAGAACGGGACCATGTGGTCCTTGCCGTCAACCCGAAGGCTGGCGCGCGTTCTACGAGACACTTAGTGGAAGAGTTAGCGAGCCTTCTTCGGGATGCGGGCTACACCGCCGAAATCAAAACGGACTTGTCTGAAATCTCCGTGCGAACTGCCGAGCTTCACACACAAGGCCGCCTGCGAACGCTGGTCGCGGTCGGAGGTGACGGGACGGCCGCCGAAATGGCCAATCGCACCCAGCCCGGGACGCCGCTGACTATCTTTCCATCGGGGACAGAAAACCTTTTGGCGAAGTACCTGGGCATGTCGGCCAACCCCGACGCGGTCTGCCGCATCATACGCGACGGATACGTCACGCAATTCGACGCTGGCTGGGCTTGTTCACCAAAAGCACCAGAAGAAGGCCGGCTTTTTCTCCTCATGGCCGATTTTGGTTTTGATGCGGAAGTCGTCCGCTTGCTGCATGACGAACGGGCGGGGCACATCAGCCGGTTCACTTATTTCAAACCATTTTGGCAGGCGTTACGTCGTTATCAACATCCGGAAATGCGGCTGTTTTACGACGAAATGGCAGAAGAAACATCAAAAACACGAGCTAACGACGGGTCTCCAATGTCGCCCGATGGGTTGCGTTCGCGGTGGTTGTTCGTATTTAATCTTCCTTGTTACGCAACCGGTTTGAAGATTGCGCCACGGGCCGACGGTTCGGACGGGCTGTTCGACGTTTGCTCGTTTCGGGGCGGCTCAGGGTGGAAGGTGTTTCAGTATCTGTTCGGAGTTTTGTTTCGCTGTCACACTAGGTTTAAGGACTGCGAAACCCGCCGCGTCCGACGGATACGCATTGAAAGTGAGCAACCGGTTCCGTACTTGTTGGACGGCGACCCAGGGGGTTGGCTTCCGCTGGAAATCCGACTGTTGCCGCAACACATAAGCCTGCTCGTTCCTAAATCGCGAGTTAGAAACGAGTCGCAATGACGGCCCCATTTGCCGATTGATTTTGTTGACACATCCCATTTTTTTGCACGCTCATTTTCCTCATGTCCCAAAATCCCGTCCAAGTTGGTCCCTATCGCTGCGGTCTCGGCCAGCCTTTGCTGTTCATCGCTGGCCCGTGCGTGATCGAAACCGAAGAGTTGACGCTCCACATTGCCGGGCGGTTGAAAGAGATTGCAAACCACCTCTCCCTGAACTTAATTTTCAAGGCGTCGTTCGATAAAGCCAACCGCACGAGCGTCGATGCGTATCGCGGACCGGGTTTGGAAAAAGGTCTGAAGATTCTGGCAAAAGTGAAGCAAGAGACAGGTCTGCCCGTCACGACCGATTTGCACGAGTCGTATCAGGCGGCACCGGTCGGAGAGGTCTGCGACCTGTTGCAGATTCCCGCCTTTCTCGCGCGACAAACGGATTTACTTGTGGCCTCCGCTCGGACCGGTCGGGCGGTGAACGTGAAAAAACCGCAGTTCATTGCACCGTGGGACATGAAGCATGTCGTCGGCAAGCTGTCAGCGTCGGGCTGCCAAAATACGCTGCTTTGCGAACGAGGTTCGTTCTTTGGTTATGGGCGTTTGGTCAACGACATGCGCGCCATTGTGCAAATGCAGAGTCTTGGACCGCCCGTGATTTTTGACGCAACCCACAGCGTGCAAGAGCCGGGCGGGTTGGGGGGGGCGACCGGCGGCAATCGAGAGATGGTCGAACCGCTCGCTCGAGCGGCCGTTGCGATTGGCGTGGATGGACTATTTTTTGAGACGCATCCCGATCCCGATACGTCGCCGAGCGACGGTCCGAACATGGTACCCCTCGATCAATTCTCTTCACTCTTAGAGCGGCTCTTGAGAATTCGTCGTGTCGTCGAGGAGCTACGTGAATAAGCTGTAGGGTCCGCTGTGCGGACCGGGAGTTTGCGAATCATCCGGTTAATTTCCGCGAAACAATAGGCGGCACAAACTAATATCCGCAATCACTAATGGTCCGCACAATGGACCCTACGGATCGGTGGTAATTGAATAAATTCACAGCCAATCCGCGAAAGCACGTTCTTTCGCGGAGCGACAGACGACATGGGTGGTATTTATGGATGCGCCAGCCCTTACACCGCTTTTAACCCGCGATCAAACGCATCTTGGTCGCGGCTGTAGAGCGCGAACGTCGATTCAAAAAGTTCGCCGGAAATTTGCCATTCTGGATTCGCATCGGTGTAGGCGTTGCAATGCGAAACGAGCAGGCGATACAAAAACTTGAACAAGTGCCGCGGCACGCGCAACGCTCGAAAGGCGTCGATCAATCGCCGGTCGCTGATCGCGTCGGAAAACAAGGATCGCAGGGCGGGCTTCTTATTCGGTGTGGCACAGGCCAAGAGCCGCGCGCTGGCCACATCGTACAACGCCTCACCTGTCCATTCGAGCGAAGGGATCATGTTCTGCTTGTCGAGTCGCGCCCTTTGATAAAACTCGGTGGCTTCACGATCAATGAACCGGGACAATTCAATTGGCAGCAGGAGTTTGAAACCGATGCCCGGCTGCTTGAGAAATTTGTTGTCGAGGATTGGCCAGATCATGGCCTTCATCAATTCGGCCGAGCCGTTAATCAAGTGCGGTTCGTCGACGCGGTCGATCAGGACGATGATCCCGCTGTAACCGAGCGTGCGGAGAATCCCTTGCAACTTAATGAGCAGTTCATAACGGTCGTCGGTCCGGTCTTTGTTCGGCAGGGGCTGACCCATGATCTCGGGACTGGAAAAGTTCATCAACTCTTGACGGAGCGGATTCATCACCAGATTGCCAACGCGAACATGCTTGACGATTTTGCGGGCTTGCCAAAACCACCGCCACGTTCGCCACAGTCGGGGTGCCCAACCGGCAACCGCCAATAGATAGGGCCAAGGCGTCGTCAACCATTCCCATTTGCCGTCGTTGATACCCAGATGTAAACTCAACGCTGCAACCGCGATAGAAACGCCGATCCCTAACCCCAAATCCCATTGGGCTTTCCAAGTGTGAAAGCCGAGCTTTTTGCGAAGTCGGTGCCAACGACCCTTGGTCGTTTCGGCCGAGGTTTGATCGTAACAGGCGGTGAGCAACAGCAGATCGCGGGCTTGATTGCGATCGAGCCGGGCGACTTCGGCCGGACTGACGTCGCAGCCCTGTGGACCGTGGGGTTGCGAAACTTCCAACACGCGATCGACCAAACTCGTCACGCCGAGCGACAGAATCGCGTCCATGTGATCCCACAATTTCCATTCGGCCAACGCCTTGTCAGGTCGCTGACGCCGCTGCGAAAGTTTGTCACGAAACCGGTCGAGAAACGGATTGAAGTCGTCGTACTCGATCACGTACACCCGCTTGCCAAAATTCTCCCGGTTGAAGGCGTCGAGATTACGAGCGATTTGCAGCCGCATCGCCGTTTTGCCCGCCCCTTTTTCGCCAAAGACAATGGAGGTCGCTGGCTCGTTCGGGTCGCCGTAGATTTTATCCCAGGTCGGGTGATAGGTACTCGCGATGCAGTGTTCCTTGAAGACGGGATCGGTCTGTGCGTCCTCATCGGCGAACGGGTTGAGCGCGACGCCATGATGTTCGAGAAATTGTTGAATCTTCATGGCGATAGAATCGGATGACAGTACCTAATTCAAATTATTTTCAGTTAGCGGAATCCCATCGACGTGCCTAAGAACCTCACCCTGGAAAGTAATTCGTTTCGATGTATTCCAAAACGGCCGCAGCCTTGGGATCCTTGACGAGTTTCAGCGGTCGCCAAGTGGGTTTCTTTTTTGGGTCTTCTTTGGCTTCCGGAGTGAGGTCGTCGACGGCGACATACCAATTTTTGTAAGGCCCTTCGGAGAGCTTCATTTTGAAGCGAAAGCCCGAGTTTCCGTCCAAAATTTTGGGGAACTCGCCCTTCCCGACCTTCGGTGCCTCAATTTTTTCAATGAACTCAAAGGCCCATTGAACTTGAGGACCGATATCCTTTACGAGATGAACGGTCGGTTGTTTCCCATCTGGATCACCAGAGACAAACAGCCCCTGTTCGTTTCTAATCGTCGGCGAATCGGCATGCCATTTGACCGGCTTAGTTTCGGCCAAACCGATTTGTCCATCCTTTTCCGACAATTGCCAACCTTGGAGGGTAAGTTGGTAGAGACGTTTCCGTCCCTGGATTGTCGCAAACGCAACACCCACGCATGTGAATAGAACCAACCCAATCAGGCATTTGACTAGAACTGAACGCCGTATCATCGGTCACTCCATTTTGAGATGTTGCATTGCGAGCGAGAATCGCCACTCGTCAATTTTTACTATTTCGCTTTCAGCCCTTCGATCATCTTCGTAAAACCTTCTTCATTCGCCGCGATGGTTTTCTTGGGACCATACAGCTTGATGAAGTAATTGCCGTCCTTCTCGGTGGCCACGATCACCGCCATCATGCGATAGTCGGGACGCTCGACGACTTTTCCGCCCGCGAACGGCCCACCAACTGAATCTTTGTACGTACCGGCGATGTCCACAAAATGAACTTCTTGACCGGAAATCGTTTTCTTGTCTTTCTTGATGTCCTTGGCGTCGGGCTGAGCAAATTGTCCGATCCAGCGTGAGATGTTGTCGTCGATCGCACCGCCTGCGCCCATGACGGTCAAACGACCATCTTCCGTTTCTCCCTCGACGGCGGGAACGGCGAACTCATGCTCGACGATTTTCGTCTTGGGTTGTTTGCGAATCCATTTGTCTGGTGCGGTCAGAAGGAACTTTCCTTCTCCAATCGAAAAGCCTTGATCTTTTTTGGGTTCGTCTTTGGCTTCGTCAGCGGCACGAACGACTTGGCCCAAGTTCAAGCCGAGTGAAACGCAAGCGAACACCAATAGCCAACGTAGTTTGGGAGAGAGTAACATGAAAGGAATTCCTATTTTGCGAGGGGATGAAATCTGGAGGGGACAACGGATGCTAAGGGATTAGCAAGGGCTTATAGCTCGGTGGAAAAAACATGAGGGAAGCGATGCAACCCGGTCGTTGGCCGGACGTTGTCATTATAGAAGGCGATGGGCGGAATAATCCAGCGGAGAAATGAGGCGGCCTTGGGTGTTTTCATCCGTCGGGACGGGACGCTGCGAATTACTCTTTAGGATGCCCCAGACTAGCACGAGCACTAGGATCAGGGCCACAATCACCAACACGAGCGTCCCGTTTTTGCCCAAATTCAACTTGCCCCGCTGCTTAATTACTGGCATTGCACCGACCGGTTGTGGCCCGCCGAGCGACACGGACGTCTGTGCGGAAGGAGCATTCGCGTTCGTGCCCCAGGTTGGACTCGTTCCGCCTTGCGGAAATTGGCCGCCCGGCGAAAATTGTGGGGAGTTCATCACGGGCGGAACATTTCCCAGCGGACTAACCGGCAGCGGTTGACTCGGAAATGGTGTTGGCATTTGTCCCGGCGGCATAGGTTGCATCGGCCCGAATGACGGAATCGGCAGCGCGGTCGGGGCGGGAATCGGAATCGGTCGCGCGGCGGGAATCGGTTGTGGTCGCGCAGCACCCGGTTGACCGCTCAACGGTTGCGGCATGGCTGGAACGGGAAAGCCGTAAGGATTCACGGGCTGCGGCATTCCCATCGCCGGATTCGGTCCCGGCAGGGCAGTGCCGGGAAAATAATCCATGTCGTCGGCGTCGTCCTCGGTCGAACCGCCGGGAATCTCCACGGCCACGCCACATTTTGGGCAAACGCCCTTCTTGCCAGCGAGAAACGACTTGACGTGCAGTTTATGCCCATTCGGGCAGCGAAATTTAATTCCCATCCTTCCATTATACTCTGCGGAGAACTCGTGGGAAGTTGCCGAAAACGGGCAGTTCGCAGTTAATTTCTCGATGGACAGATCGGCGGTCTGATCCCCAACGACCTGGCGTATTGCTACGGCCTAGTGCTTTGTCACAGCTTGATTTTCGGGTTGTCGAGGTGACCTCAAGCGTAAATCACCGCAAAAACTTGAAGCTGCAACCCGAAGTTTAAGCGTTGACGTAGCACTAGGCACACAATTCCCAAACGAAGATTTGACGAATTGCTCGTATTGGTTGGACCCCAAAAAAGGGAGGCGCTGTGACCTTTCGCCCCATCATTCGTGTGCTAAAATGGGCGGGATAATTCAAGTTTCGGTGGGCATCATGCGTGATTTGCAATCGCTTAGCCCAGTGTAATCTGCGGTTCTTTTCCCCGGCCCGGTCATCATGCCCCTGCTTGTCCTTGGCACTACGAACCGCAAAAAAATAATCGAGTTGCGCGACCTGCTCGAACCGCTCGGCTTTTCGCTGAAGACGCTCGCCGATTTTTCCGATCCGCTGGCCGTCGAGGAAACAGGAACGACCTTTGCGGAAAACGCCGCACTCAAAGCCGTTCAACAATCCAAGCATCTGGGTGAATGGGTTTTGGGAGAAGATAGCGGTTTATCCGTCGATGCGCTGAACGGCGCGCCGGGCGTTTATTCCGCACGGTTTTCCGGACCGGAAGCGACCGACGAATTGAATAACCAAAAGTTGTTGCGCGACCTAGCCAACGTCCCGCCCGAAAAACGGACCGCCCATTATGTCTGTCACGCTACGCTTGCCGATCCAGAAGGCAACGTGCGGGTGGAGAGTGTCGGATTCTGTCACGGTCGGATATTGTTGGAACCCAGCGGCAGTGAAGGATTTGGTTACGACCCTTTGTTCGAGATTCCGGAATATCATCGCACGTTCGGCCAACTTGGCTTAGCGGTGAAGGGGGTTTTGAGCCATCGATCGCGGGCCATGCGGGGACTGATCCCACATCTGGTTCGAGCGATGAACGAATCCTTGACCACGAACTGCAAGCGATAGATTTTGACGAAAGCCGTTTATGTCCCGCGCGAATTTAATTTGGTTGGTTTTGTATGTCCTCTATATAATCGGCGTGATTTGGGGAACGTGTGCTTGGCGAGACCACGAAATCGAGGACTTGAATTCGCCACAGAACACCCAAGGGTGGCAGGACTTTCAGCAAAAAGTACACGACGAGGACAAAGACAACGCACCCACCCGACATACGGTCTCGAAACGAAATGAACCGCCGATGCTCGTTTTTTTGCGGGAGCGGTTTGGGGTGATCCTGTTCGGGGCGGTGTTGTTTGGTACGATCTTTTTCGGAATCGGGATGTTCCTCATGCGTGGACTGTGGTCGTCGAACTACGTTCCCAATCTGCCACCACCCGACGCCGACTAGGGCGTAAATGTGTTCTTCGTTCCGCAAGCTGCCACTGGTACTTTGCCGCTAGTACAATAAAAAACCGAGCCGACGAGATCGCTCGTCGGCTCGGTAATGATTCTGACTTTTGGCAACACGAACTTCGTTCGCGTTGTCTGGGAACGAGGGCCTTACGGTCCGATGCTGGATGGCTGTTTAGCCAAGAAGTCACGCGGGCCGCGGGTCGTGTAGTAAGGATAGGCGACGGCACCGGTGGGAGGGCCTTCGGGGCCAGCATCGCTGTCGGGACTGTCTTCATAGGCTTGTTGAGCTTTTCTCGCTCCATGATGCCCATTGGAGGCACATCCGCCTGGACCGCAATGAGAGCCTTCCCCACCGCCGTTGGCACAGCTTGCCCCGCCATGTCCGCAATCACCGTTGGCGCACCCGCCGCCGCATTGATCGCAATTTCCGCCGCCATCGTTGCATTGGCTGCCATGATGGAATAGGGCGTAACAACAGCTACAGCCCGTGTTGGCCGCCAATAGTCCTGCCGCTAAAACGGCCCATAATGCGATCTTCATCGAAGTGATTCCTTATTGAGAAAAGAGTGCGGCATTTCCGCCGTACTTCGGTCCTCTCTACTTATCGGCCGGAGAATCGTCAAACTCCAACAATTCGGCAAAATCGGCACGATGGGAACCGGCCGAGCGCGAGGCAAACCGAGCAGAACGGCGAATCCGCCGGTGGGTGAAGAATTCGGAGAAATGAAAAAGCAGAGATGCCCCAGCGGCGACCGGACGAAAGTTTGTTCAAAGTCGCGATCACTTCGCCAGTTTTCGGATCGCTACGAAGGCGGGTGGATATACTCGCACATCCCACTCCTCAGCGATGGGCAAGTTAGCCATGTCGAATTGTTCATCAGCTTCCACGACGAAGATACTTCCGTTTGGTGCGGCTGCGAGGAGCGTATTCAGAAGGTTCAACATTTCCGCTTGTCGCTCGACCCAAAAGGCATAAGGGGGCGAACAAAAAACGGCCCACGGTTTTTCGCCCAGGTCGCCCCTCCGACGGCTCCAGATAAACGTGTTGCCCGGAATGATCGTGATTCGCTCGGTCGCCTCGAGTGTCTTGGCATTTTTGCGAATCACGTCGGCGGTCGGAAAATGTTGCTCGATGCACGTCGCGACGGCTGCCCCGCGGCTGAGGGCTTCGAGTGCCAAGGCACCCGTCCCGGCGAACAAGTCGATCGCGTGCATTCCTTTGATGTCGGGTCCGACGAGATTAAATACAGCTTCTCGAACGCGGTCCTTCATCGGCCGCGTGCGAGGATCGCCGGAATACTCCAACTTTCGGTGCCGCCACGTCCCGCCGATAATTCGCAGCGAAGGGATCGCTTCTGCGGAACGCGGGTCGTCGGTTGGGTCGGAGTGAGGGCGTTTTTTGGACACGTGATGGGGGGCACCTTGCAAAAAGAAGGGGACGAAACACAAGTCTAACGTAAGCCGACACCAACCGATTGGCAAGCCACCGTCGGGTCTGCTGCACTTCGCCGTCGCGTCCACGCGGTGGCCCCCGGCAACCCCCGTTGCGAGACCTGGAGCGAGGGGAGTAGAATCCGGCTGACGCGAAAACAGGAATTTTTCCGCGACTATTCTCCGATTCTTATCTTCTCACTTTTGCCCCAGCTTTCACACCATGAGCATCTTTCTCGGCATCGACATCGGCACTTCCGGCACCAAGACCTTGGCCATCGACGAAAAAGGAACGATCCTCGCCGAGGCGTCCAGTTTTTATCCGTCGCTCCATCCGAAACCTTTGTGGAGTGAACAGAACCCAGACGATTGGTGGAAGGCAACCGTCGTGACGATTCGCGCCGTGATGGAGAAGGCTCATCTCAAACCGGCCGCTGTGAAAGCAATCGGCCTGTCGGGTCAGATGCACGGCTCCGTCTTTCTCGACAAGCATAACAAAGTCATTCGGCCCGCCCTCCTGTGGAACGATCAGCGGACGGCCGCTGAGTGTGTGGAAATCGAAGAGCGGGCGGGCGGGCGGAAGAACCTGATCAAGATGGTCGCGAATCCCGCCCTGACCGGTTTCACCGCTCCGAAAATTCTCTGGCTGCGGAACCATGAGCCAAAAAACTTTGCCAAGACCGTGAAGGTTCTCTTGCCGAAGGACGATGTTCGTCGCCGACTGACGGGCGAGTTCGCCACCGATGTCAGCGACGCGAGCGGAATGTTGCTGCTCGACGTGGTGAAACGCGATTGGTCGAAAAAGCTCCTGTCGAAATTGGAACTCGACCGCGACTTGTTCGCCAAGTGTTATGAGTCGGAAGAAGTGACCGGGAAACTGACGAAGGAAGTCGCCGAACTGTTGGGCCTCACCACCGATTGCGTTGTCGTTGGCGGGGCGGGCGATTGTGCCGCCGGAGCCGTCGGCAATGGGATCGTCAAGAAAGGTTCGCTCTCGACATCCATCGGTACGTCGGGCATCATGTTCGTCCACAGCGACGAGCCGGAAGTCGATCCACTCGGACGCCTCCACACGTTCTGTCATGCCGTACATGGCAAGTGGCACATGATGGGCGTCAGCCTGTCGGGGGGCGGCTCGCTGCAATGGTTTCGCAACCAACTTTGTCAGGCCGACATGGAGGCGGCGAAACGGGCCGGAAAAGATGTCTGGGAAATCCTCAACCAAGAGGCGGCTGCCATCGCACCCGGCAGCGAAGGACTGTTCTTCCTTCCCTACCTCTCCGGTGAAAGAACGCCGCACGCCGATCCCGACGCACGTGCGTGCTTCATCGGCTTGACGCTCGCACATACGCGGGGGCACATGGTCCGGGCGGTCATGGAGGGGGTCGCTTACGCTATGCGGGACAGTTTGGAGATCATTCGCGGGATGAAGGTTCCGGTGAAGCAAATCAGGGCGTCAGGCGGCGGCTCGAAAAGTCCGCTCTGGCGGCAAATTCAGGCCGATGTATTCGGCCAAGATGTGGCAACGATCAATGCCGAAGAGGGGCCAGGTTACGGCGTGGCGTTGCTAGCAGCCGTCGGGGCGGGGGCGTTTAAGAACATCGGCGAAGCCTGTGCGGCGACGATTCGCGTTGTTTCCGAAACTCCCATCCAAAAACCGGCGGTGAAACACTATAATCGAGCCTTCCCCGTCTTCCAGGATTTGTATCGGTCGCTGAAAGGGGACTTCAAAAAAATCGCCGCACTGGGGAGTTAGGCAATCCGCCAAACCCGTAGGTCAGGCCTGTGGCCTGACAATGAGCGACGACCTGTACCTACATGACCGCAAAACCTTTACTTGAATTCACTACCTATGCCGCAAGAACTTACATGGCGACAGGCAATCGAAAAAGTTCTCAGTAATAACAAGGGAGCAATGCACTATACAGACCTTACCGACAAGATCATTGAGGAAGGGTTGAGAACGACTCTGGGTGCAACCCCGGCAGCAACGGTTAGCGGAAATCTATCACAGGGAATAAATGGGGAAGGTGCGAATTGTCCCTTTCAGAAAGTTGGCAAAGGCCTCTATCTTTGGAAACGTCCCTCCGGAATCGCGCAAACACCTCTACCGATACAGTCAAATGAAGAAGGAGAAGACGGCAGCGAGCCGCAGTACGGGATCATCAGTTCGTTTGGAATGTATTGGCGACGCGAGGAGATAGAATGGGTAAAAAAACCCGAAGCTACTTGGAATGCAAATGAGCAAAGCCTCAACTGTGGACTTCTCACCACAAATTGGCATTTACCTGCTTTACGACGGAAGAGAAGTCATCTATGTGGGGCGTACGACTGAACGAC
>JAYUFG010000246.1:0-14168 GCA_043738845.1 Planctomycetaceae bacterium | reverse complement strand
TGTCTTCGTCGTCTCCTTTTTGCAGATAAATTGGCCCCTTTAACCAGTCGCCCCGCACGAAACAAAGATAGCTTCCATAGGTCAGGTTCGCCTTCGGATCACTCCGTCGCTCAAACAACATTTGCTGGGCCTTTTCCGCCGTTTTCTGTTCACTCACGACCGTCGTGGCTTCCACGGCGAGTTTCTCAAACTTCTTGACCGCCTCGGGCGATTTTGCCCGGGCCGCCAACACCGAACCCGCCCGGGCGACATGGGTAGCGGCGGTAAATTTTTCCGCCGAGATCGCCGCCGACAGGACTTTCTCGCAGGCAGGGACCAGCGATAATAAATCCTCCGGCGTGGCAGCGGAACCACCCGCATTCTGAAAGGCCTTGGCTTTGGTTTCCCACGGATCGACGGCAAAGTTTTGACAGATCGTATCGGCCGCCATCAAAAACGTCTCAGCATCGGCTGCTTCGACGGCCAAGCCGTAGGCCGCCTTGAGCAAGGCATACTGCTTAGGCAAGTTTCCCTTGGCGGTCGCCCCTTGTGTCATTAGTTTCTGGGCGAGTCGAATTTTGTCCTCGCGGGTCGTCGCTTTGGCCAAAGCGTCCTTCCATTCGGCCTTCATTTCGGTCACGACCAACTTAACGCTGGCTGCACTTGGCAGTGCCATTACGGAAAGATCGAGGCCCGCGTCGTCCCCGGCGGCTGGCGTGAGGGGTCCGAAGTCCGGCATCTCTCCCTCAACCGTTTTGGGGATCGGCGGGATGCGAACGGAAAGGTCCGGCGTCTTGCCTTGGTCCAACTTCTTCGTGGTCGCACTCGCATCGGGAGTCCGGGCGGCCAGCTTGTCGGATTTCTTTTCCGCAGTTTTATCGGCGGTTTTGTCGGTGCTTTTCTCGGTGGTCGCATCTGCCGACTTCGTGAGAGTCTCCGCTGGATTGGCGGTCGTCGTATTAACCTTGTCCTTTTGGTCTTTATCCTTATCTTTATCCGGTTCCTTGTCGATTCCCTTTTTATTAGTGGCCACTGCGGGAACCGCTGGCGAATTGTTGGTCGCGACCTTGGTCAGATCGGTTTTATTGGAGTTGTGCATCACCACGGCAACGCCGACCAGGATTCCAACCAGGACAATCCCCGCGATCATCAAAGGGATCATCGCCGAGCTTTTCTTCTTCGCCCGCACGATCACTCGGCCGGATGGTGCCGACGCGGGGCGAGAGGGCGACACCTCGTCGGGGTCAAAGGGCAAGGCACCCCGAAATTGCGGTGCGACCGGCTGCTGAACAGGAACCGTTTCGGGGTGAGCCTGAAAATGTTGCGGCAATGCCGGGCTAGGCGTGGGTCTTGGCTGATTGGGTTGCGTTGGAGTTTGGCGAACGGGCGAATTTGCTACCCCGGATGGCGCACCGAAGCCAAGCCCCTTGAGCATCGCGTCGTATTGCCCTTTTTTTGTCGCATCGAGCAAACAAACGCGCGCCGTCGAAAGTTCGTTCAGGAGTTTTTGCGACAGCGCACCAAATCGGCCACTGGCGAAGGTCCGCACATGCGCCATCTGCCGATCGGCCGCGTGCGAAATCACGTCGGCGTCCCGCTCGAAGACGGCCAAGCCCAACAGGCGATAAAAATTCGCGGGCTGTTCCTCGGGCGGAATTCCCAACCACTTGCGATAAGGATCAAAAGTTTCCGACATATTTTTCGGCTCTTTCTTCTCGGTTGTTCCCTGAGCGAATGCGAACCATCGGTTCCGGCCGACCGTTCGCAGGAGGCTTGATTATCATCCGTTCGGTGATCTCTGACAAGCGGATCGTCCCGGCGACCGATTCCTATTCCGTCGCACGCACCGGTTGCGAGCGAAATGACCGACGAAACGGGGCCAAGTCGAGCTTTACCGAATTGGCGAAACGGACCATAATAGTGGACTGGAATGGAAGTAGGTCGGGCGGCATTGGGGCCGTCGATTCTCTAACCGCCGAAGGGCGGGGTCGTTTCTCTTTTGAATGGATGCGAAAGTCATGTTGAACGCTCGTCGCTTGTTCGTTGCGGTCGCTATTCTCTCACTGGGGCTGATCGGCGGCTCGTTCACTGCTTGCAATCGGCCCACCGGGCCAACCAGTGATAATCTGCCTTTGCCCTCGACTGCGTCACCAAACAAGACGGTCGATAATAAAGGAGCGATTGCTCCCGCCAACGATTCCACGGCCGAGGCTAAAAAACTCCTTAACGAAGTTGCCGCCGCCTACAGCAGTGCCCAGAGCTACGCTGACGCTGGCAAGCTGGTCGTTTCCTTCCGTGCTGGTGAGCAAACCCAAGCTCGCCCGTTCGATTACGCAACTACCTTTGTCCGACCGAACAAAATTCGTATTCATTGCTATGGCGCGACGATTATCGGCAACGAAAAGGACTTTCACGCCACGCTTGCCAATCTTACCAAGCAAGTTCTCACACTCAAGTCGCCTCTCGTATTCGACGAGTCGGTGCTGCGGGGCGATCCGATCTTGGCCAGTGCGTTGAACGAAGGCGGGCTGGGTGGCGCACCGTTATTGCCCGCCTTGCTCACCGATCCCAAGTTGATTGATGAAATCTTTCTAAAGCCCGCCAAGCAACTACGGCTGCTCGAACCGGAGACGATTGACGGTCAGAAATATGATCGCGTGTTGGTTTCGTTTGATGCTCCTGCTCCTGCATCGCCCCTTAAATCCTCCCCGGAGATCCCGGCCGAAGGACTAACCGGCGAGTTTATTTTTTCCATAGATCGGGCGACAAAAACTCTCCGCCGCCTTGAAATGCCGATGCACCCCGCCACACGAAAACAGTTTGAGGACAACGGCGGAAAAGATGTCCACATGTTTGCGGATTTCATCGGGGCGAAACTCAATAGCGAGATTCCGCCTGCCGCGTTTCAATTCGACATGTCCGCCGATGCCAAGCCGGTCAAGCGGTTCGTTTGGGAAATTCCCCCTCACGCTCCTTCCGAACTGTTGGGGAAACGGGTTGGCGATTTTGAACTCGTCGCCGCCAACGGTGACAAGATTACCCGCGATTCGCTCGCCGGAAAAACGGTCGTTCTCGACTTCTGGTCGCAAGGTTTCGAGCCGAGTGCGCAAAAAATGCCGCTGTTGGCCCAGGTGGCCGAACAGTATAAGGACAACGACAAAGTCGCCTTTTACGCCGTCAACATCGAGGGACCAACCGCCAAGGCCGAGGCATTGCAGCAGGTATTGAAAGAGTGGAAGGGGAATTTGTCACTGGCCCGCGATTTGAACGATCAGGCCAGCAAGGTCTTCGGCGAAAAGCCGTTCCCTTTCTACGTGGTTCTTGGACCGGATGGAAAAGTGCAAGACTTTGCAGCGGGCATGAATCCCAACTTGGCCATTGAACTCCCGCAGACGATCAAAAAGATACTTGACGGTGAGAACACGTTCGAAAATGCGCAGACTCGTTTTGTCGTTGCCCAAAAAAACTACGACGACACCCTGCGCCGCGCTAATGAAGGTGAAGGAACAACGATCCAGGAAATTCCCAAAATCGAAATCGCCCTGCGAAGTGAACCAGCAAAACTCAAATTGACCAAACTGTGGCAGGCGGACGGACTTAAGGGGATTCCTGGCAATTTGCTTCTTGTTCCGCAAGCCGACGCCCCGCCGAAGATTGTTGTCATCGACGAATGGCGGAGTGTCGTTGAGTACGATGGGAGCGGAAAACTTCTCGCCCGACATGACCTGCAACTTCCGCCGGAACTGGTCGTAAGTTTTTTACGCATGGCGGTAGACTCGCAAGGCAAACGTACCTTCGTCGCCTTTGCCAACGATATGCCGCAGTTGTTTATTTTCGATGAGCAGTGGAATAAGATTGCAACTTATCCCGAAGGAGAGCGGGTTGGAATTGCCGACGTGCAAATTGCCGACCTGTCGGGCACCGGTGAGCCGACGCTTCTCGTAGGATATTGGGACGCGATTGGTGTGCAGGGGGTTTCGCTCGCTGGCAAACGGCTATGGGGAAATCGGGTGATGCAGACCGCTTTTCGCCTCGCAATTTCCGCCAAAGATGCGGAGGGAAAACGCAATGTCCTGTGCGTCAACGGGAGCGAAACGATTGGTCCCTTTAACAATGAAGGCAAGGCGGGCGAGTTTGTAAACCTTCCCGGCCGCATGATCGAATGGATTGCGTCCGAGGATCTGGGCCAAGAGGGCCAAACGAAAACCGTTCTGATTTCGGCCCACGATCCGCAAAAATCGCACTTCATCGGCATCGATGACAATGGCCGCGAGCAATGGACCTATCCGACAATCAAGGGAACTCCGCAAAAACCGGTCGAGCGGGTCGTCTCGGGCAAGCTGGCCGACGGTCGCGGTGTCTGGTTGCTGGCCGTGGCCGACGGTTCGATCCATTTCGTTCTGCCCGACGGACGATTACTCGACAAGTTTAATTATGGTTCCGAGTTGACCGGCATGGCTCTCGGCGTATTCGACGGCAAGAACGTTCTCATTGTGTCGAGCAAGGATTCGCTGACAGCGTGGCAGGTCGAGGAATGACATGTCGTTGCGATTTGAATAATCCCCCCCGACCAATCAAGGTTCACAAACTGCTCTAGGTGATGGGTCGAATGGGATCGTATAATCCGGCCGGGGCGTCAAGTAAGACAGGTCTGATCCGACCAATGGTTCAAGGAGGAATTTGCAATGCCAACTTCGGCAAAATGGGGATGGAGCGCGGCGGCGGGGATGACGTTCGTGTCGGCGATTTTGGCTGGCATGTTGTGGGGGCGTTCGCAAACGACGCCAACGGCGGAAGCTCATTCCATTGAGGATTTGCTGCGGAGTCTGCCCGAGATCAAGTACCAAGATCATCAAGCGGCGGCCGATCGGGCACTCACACAGCAGCAAGAAGTGGCTGAATTGGCGGAGATTCGTGAGCGATTGAACATTCGCTTGTTTGAAAACCCGACCTGGAATGAAGGAACGGTGCCGCAGGTTCCGGCACCGGAGAAACATTCGGACGATTTGCCGCAGGATGAGGCTCCGCTTGATGAGGCGGTACTCAATTTTAGTTTTTTCGGATCGTTTTCGCGGTAACAAACCGCTTCGACGCGAAGGCGTCCGCTTGGTTGGAAGTGAGGTGTGCGAAGCACTGTTACAAATCTTTCAACGTCTTCGTCGCATAGGCGTTCGACGGATCGAGCGATAACGCTTGTTGGAGCAAGTCCTTTGCCGCAGCTTTTTGATTATCTTTGATGCGGATGAACGCCAAGTTCAGCATCACGTTCACATCGGACGGATAGGCTGCCAAGAGACGTTCCAAAATTGGCGCGGCCTGCTTGATTTTCGTTGGCTGCTGGAGCAAGGCGTAAGCCCGCCAATAGTTGCCGTAATAGTTGAGCGAATCGGCACCGACAATTGCGGCGGCCTGTGTTTCGACCAGATCGTATTTCGCCTGAGCCAAGAGCGGAGAGAGTCGGCCCAACTTGGCCTCGATCGCGGCGGGCGACGTCTTGATCGCCTGATCGTAGTAGGTCTCCGAAGCCTTGTAGTCGCCCGACGTATACGATAGCCAGCCCAAGCGGACGTTAAACAGATAACTCTTGCCGTGGGTTTTGGAGAGATCGGCAAGGGGCTTGATTCCTTCCGAGTAATTTCCGTTGGCCTCGGCCGTTACCGAAGCCTGCCACGCGGTTTCGGCTTTGGCATCGAGCGTTTCGGCAATTTTGACGGTGATGGCGGCCCCTTCCGGCGTGACTTTTAACGCCGCGATATCGGTCGAGATACTCATATCCGCCGGATAAGCGGCGACTAACTGTTGGAGGACATCGCCCGCCTCTTTGTATTTCTGCTGCATTCGCAAAGCGTATTCCAAGCGGAGCCGGCCGTAGTAATTGCCCGAATCGAGTGAAAGAAGCTTTTTGGCCGATGATTCCGCATCGGCGTATTTTAATTGGGCCAATTGCGACAGCAGCACGCCCTGCAACGCCTCGACCGACTTGGGTGCCATTCGCGTGGCCACCTGATAATACTTCTCGGCGGAAACGTAGTCGGCGTTCAAATAATGGAGCCAACCCAATCGGGCGTTGACGTGATAGTGATTACTATGGCTCGCATAATCGGCGACCAAAGCCTCGATCCCCTTGGCATAACTCTTTGACTTCTCACTCTCGACCGACTGTTGAATACTTTTGCGAATAATCGCTTCTTCCGCCGGGTTGCGGTCGGCACCCAGAACTCCCACAAACGTGACGAGGCACAACAATCCGGCCGCAATCGCTTGATACCAAGGCTGCGGCGAACGGCGGATGAGCGTGGCGGGCGAAATCGCACCACCATCGGGCGCAATAGCCCGGCGGATTTCCCAATCGCCCTGTGTGACCGACGCGATGCCGCACTGCTCGTCGAACTCAACTTGCGAGGTCATTTTTTCGGAGGTGAAGGGAGACTCGACGACCGACTCGATTCGATTATGACTCATAAAGGTTTGCACTACTTTCACGCGAGCAAGTTTGGGAAAGAGAATAGCACCGAGCCGAGAGGCAAACCGCCGCACGCCGGAAACCGCCACACTGGCCGGGACATAATCGGTCCAACTCATTTGATTGCGATATGCGAGCGGAATTCTCGGTGATGCCAAAAACAGGCGTTTCAAATAAGGGTCATCCCCATCGACCCGATAGAAATAGTAGGTTCCGTCGTATTTGCCGAAGTATAACTTGCCCTGTTCGGTTTCAAAGTAGTACGTTCCGTCGGGAGCCAGCCGCACTTTCAAGCGAACATGATCGACCGGGCGACCCTGTTGAAAGACATCATACGTTAATTCCTCGTCGAGGACAAAGTTGGTTAGATCGTCGAACTGCTTATCGACTTGCAGCGGTTTGATTTGGGCATTCTCGACCGGCAGATCGTTGGAATGAAAAACGCCATCATGCTGATAATTCACAAAACTGAACGAGAGCGTCGCGGCACCGACGTTTTCGGTCGCCTGAACCTGTACATGAATATGGGGCTGAGGCGAGTTGCCCGAATTGCCACACAGACCGAGGACGGTCCCCCGTTCGACCCAGTCGCCCTCTTTCACTTTGGCCGTTTTCGTGCTGAAGTGGGAGAGTTCGACATAAAACCCACGCGGGTCTTCGATCACCATCAGATTTCCCCAGTTGCTCCCGCCACCGACGGTCCCAACCGGATTGTCGATCAGATGATCGACCACGCGAATGATGCGGCCACGGACCGGCGACAGGACGGGCATCCTGAAACATAAATAATCGGACAACTGCGTCCCCAGGCCGCGATGCGTTTTGCCGTCGCTGCCCGTGATGACAAAATCGTAGGCAAATCGCCAGATTCCCTGATGGGTCCAGCGGCCGTTGAAGCCTTGCCAGACAGTCCATTGACCGGAGAAGGGGAGGAACAGCGAGCGGATGGAGCCGGGATAACGAAGTTTGGCGACAATCGCGTTCTCGCGAACTTCCTCCGGCGTTTTTCCAATGCCGACGAAAAGACCGGAGTAATTGGAGAGGCGTAACGCGACAATCGCGGTGCAAACAATCGCACAAAAGGGAATCGTGAACAAGGGAACACCCGTCGAAACCGCAGCCGCCAAAAACAGATCCAGCACCAGCGGCGTGATCGCGACGGCAATCAGTGCTAATAGACAACTCGTAAGTGAGGGGACGAGGAACCCGCCACCGAGTGCCATTGCTATCAACAGAAAGTTAAAGTTGTCGCCTCGCAAAAAGGCTTCTTCAACCGAGCCATACAACAGACCGCGAGTTATGACGCCGGTGAAATATCCGGCGATGGCCAAACCGAACATCACTCGCGACGTGCCAAGAATCAAGGCGGCGACCAGGAGGCCGATGGTCAAACTCGGCACGAATAAAATCGCTCCCAGCGATTGAAAGAAACCGGCGATCCAGTAGGGGACTCCCCAGTCGCCGGATTGCAGAAATTGATCGACCGACTGGACGACGCTGTCATTGCCCGCCGCCGTCAGCGAATGCGCATATCGGTTGACCACCAAATACAAAGCCGCACTCGTGAGCGAAAAGGGGAGGCTCAACAAGGGCAAGCGAATTCTATCGACGAACAACGACGCCAGCAACAGCGTGATGATAAACGTCAGTAACCCGGCGATAATCGTCAATCCAATCGCCAGCGGACTCAGTTCAAAGCGAATTCCGAGCGAGCAGCCCACCAGAAACGGGTTATAGATATAGTAACTATGCTGAAGAAAGATCGGCTCCATGTCCATGAGTTTCGCCAGTCCCCAGGCCGACAAAACCGCAATCACGCCCGCGATGGCAATTCGCGGATTCAGCAGGGCGATTCCCAACAGGATCAAGCCGTTGAGCGCGCCGGGGAGAAAGAACAATTCTCCAAAGCCTTTCAACAGTGATTGAATTCGATCCGTCATGATGGGCGTCCTGAAGTGGTCCTTCGACGAATTGCGTTCGGGGTTGGGTGGTTATTTCTTGGGCTGTAATCGCTCGGGAATTCGTTCGCGGCGGACGATGTCCGACAGGTCTTCGCCTTCGCGGATGACGTCCACTTCGCCCTTGGTGCCGACCATGACCACGCTCGGCCGATACGCGATAAACTGCATCCACTGCGTTACATTATACGCTCCGACCGGCGAAAGGATCAGCCGTGCGCCCCGTTTGAGTGGCGGGAGCATGACCCCTTCGTCAATCACGTCAATGTTCATACACATTGGGCCGTACACGACGGCCGGTTCTGACAAGCCGGAGACATCGCGGTCCATCTCGACCTCATATTTATACCAACTACTGGTGTACAACAGATTGACGCCCGCATCGGCAATGTACGCCCTGGTCCCGTCGGCGAGCCGCTTGACCCCTTCAATGGTCGTGATGAGATAACCGGCCTCGTCGATCAGTGCCCGACCTGATTCTAAGATCAGGCGGGGTGCGCGACCCGGCCGCATGTGCTTGTACAGTGTGTCACAAATTTGTTCGGCGAATTCTTCGATGGAAGGAATCGAAACGTCGGGGGGAAGATAGGTCGCTTTCAACCGACTGTGCGAAGGGAAGCCACCACCGATGTCGAGATAATCCATCGTGAGGCCAAATTGGTCTTCGAGCAAATGAGCGAACTGCATCATCTTCTCGACCTGTTTGGCATAGGCACCCGGCTCGAGCATGAATGTCCCAATGTGGCAATGCAGCCCATTGAGAATAATTTTCCCGCCGTTGACCATCCGCTTGATCGCGTCGAGAGCTTGACCCGATTCGAGATTAAAACCAAACCGCGACCAGACCGGATAAATTCCCGCATCCAGGTTCAAGCGAATCCCGCATTTGACCTTTTGGCCCAACTTGGTCGCGACCGTTTCCAAATCACAAATTTCATCCAGGTGATCGACATTAACCGTCGCCCCTTCGCGGACCGCCGTTTCCAACGCCCGCAGCGACTTCAACGGACCGTTGAAAACAATCTCTCGGCCCGGGACGCCCAACGCGCGGGCCTTGGAATACTCCATCTCGGAAACAACTTCGGCAATCGAGCCTTCTTGGTGCATGACCTGACAGATCGCGTTGAGATAGTTCGTCTTGTACGACCAAGCGAACGTCACGTTGGGGTAGCGTCGCGAAAACGCCTGAAAGGCGTCGCGATACCGCTCGCGAATGGTCCGCTCGGAAAAAACGAACAGCGGCGAACCATGCTTGGCGACCAAGTCGTCAATCGTGGCACCGTCGATCTCGCGGCGAACTTTGCGATTGTAGCCGGGACTGCGACTGAACTTATTAGTGAAACCGTCCTGCACTTTGTGAATGACGGGTGGTTCGTAAGGTTCCATGTGGTTGAGCGAGCGTTGTGGTGAGGGGTGAGGGGTGAGGGGTGAGGGGTGAGGGGTGAGGGGTGAGGTCGCATTCACTTGCCTGAAAGGCAAAAATTCTTCAGCCCAGGGCAACGCCCTGGGAAATGGAAACACAACCGCCAAACCAGCCCTGAAAGGGCGAAATAACGGCTTATTTTGCCCCGTTGGGGCGTTGATGTTCGTGGTGGTGGCGTCACCCAGGGCGTCACCCAGGGCGTTGCCCTGGGCTGAAAAATTTCAGCCCTTCGGGCTGTTTTGCAATTGGAATTTTTCCTTACTTCATACCGCTAAAATAGTTACGCGTTTTGCGTTTACTTTCCCGCTGGGTTTTCTCCGTGAATTAACGCATTCTGATACGGTGTCATATCGGTGACGTGATCGTAGCTGTAGCGGATGTATAATTTTCCGGCGGGAAAGTCGTTTGATTTTGGCACGGGCATTTTCAAGATCGTTCGCAAGAGTCGTGACGGCAAGTTCTGTCCCACGCCCGTCGCCAGATAAACCCAGGCCGGAAAGCGAGGATTGATCTCGATGAGAAAAATTTTGTCCCCGTCCACCATGCACTCGAGTTCAAACGGTCCTCGCCATTTTGTCTCGCGCACAAAGCGTTCAGCAGCTTTCAGCATCGGCTCATTGCGAACCGTGACGCCGGTCCACATCTTGCCCAAGGCGGTGATCCAGATTTTCTTGATCCCCACGAGTCCGAGACAATTTCCTTCGCCGTCGCCCAGGCCGATGACGTTCAGTTCGTCGCCCGTCACAACCTCTTGCAAAATGACGGGATAACCCCACTCGGCGACCATTTCATGGAAGTGGGCGGCCGCTTGGGCCTTCGTGTGGCAACGATAGGCTTTGTAAAAGCACCCTTTCACCATCACCGGCAAGCCGATTTCGTCAATCGCCTCCATCAGCATCCCGGGCGAGTTGATGACCTTGGTCTTCGGAAGTTGCGTCCCCAATTGCTCGGCAAGTTCGGGCAACTTATCTTTTCCCCGTAAGCGAAAGAGCGACAGCGGCGGCAGGAAAGTATTGATCCCGTGCTTGCGAAGTTGATCTGCGTACTTGATATAAAACGGGAGTTCCGAATCGAGATTCGGAATGACATGATCGAGACCGTAAGACTCTTTGATGTGGAGCAGACGTTCGAGTAGGGCTTCACCACCACCGGATGGGTAGGGCATCATAAACGACTTATCGACGACCCAATCCATGTAGATGCCCGGCTCCATCGCGTCGTAGGCCAAGCCAATGATCTCGACGTCGAGTTCGTGATCTTCTTTCAGGCTTCGCGCAACACCGATCCCAGGTCCCGGATTATCGACGGCGTTGATGCCAGAAACTCCGACTTTGATCTTTCCCATCGCCACATGCTTTCTACAAAAGGCCCAAGGTTCGCAGGCGACCCAGAAAATCGGTGACGTCTCGTTCGGCGTCTTCCCAACGGACCGAATACTTCTCGGTCAACATCTTCACGACTTCGTTCGGCTCACTGCCCGCCTGTAATGCCTTGAGAATAAACGTCCCGGAGTTGTTCAATACGAACGAGTGACCGGTGTTGGGATTGAAGGCCATTCCGGTGGGACCGACGGACAACTGCGACAAATTTCGCATGATTCTATTTTTCGGATTCGAGTTTTGGGATGAGCTGCGGAACCAGCGTCGTGCGTCACGCCAGTGTAACTTGTCACGCAGAGTATACGACAACATCCCTTAATACGACATGAACATTACCTGAATGCTGGCTGAAAAGTCTCTTCCGGCCACTCTTTCGTCCAGGCCGGGGATTATCCTCTGCCGCCATTGGCAAGGGAAGTCTCGCCCAGCATTTTCTCGCGAAATTGCGTTGATTTACACCCGGTCGTGGCGATTTCAACGGTTACTGCGCTGCCGATTTGTGCGATTCGCGGGTGGTCCAATCCGTTGCGATTTCGTCCCTTTCAGATTATCATAGAAATTGGCCTTCACGGATGGTTTTTGACGACGACAAATCGAAGGCGAGTTTCTAAGGAAGGTGCTTTTCGTGCAGATTTTGTTGACCAATGATGACGGAATTTTCGCCCCTGGGATTATGGCCCTGGAACGAGAGTTGCGAAAAATCGCCGAGGTTTGTGTCGTGGCCCCGGCCACCGAACAAAGTGGCGTGGGACACTCGATCACCTTTCTGACGCCCCTTACGGCGAAGGAAGTCTTCGAGGGAAACTTGCGTCGCGGGTGGGCCGTCGATGGAAGCCCGGCCGATTGCGTCAAACTTGGTGTGTTTGAGTTTTGCCCACGTCGCCCTGACTTAGTCGTGAGTGGAATCAACGGGGGTCTGAATGCGGGGATCAATATCCTCTACTCTGGCACCGTGGCAGCCGCAATCGAGGGTGCGTTTTTTGAAATTAACAGTATCGCCGTTTCACTGGAATACGACGAACACATGAACTATGTCGGGGCGGCTGAACTGGCGAGCAAGATGATTCAATTCATCCTCGCCAAGAAAGATAGCAAGCCGCAACTTTATAACATCAATATCCCGACGGCGGCCCTGAACGGTCGGTCGGAAGTTCGGGTCGTGCCGATGGGCGTGGCCCAATATGGAGAGCAATACGAAAAACGAATCGACCCGAGAGGGCGGCCCTATTTTTGGGCGGCGGGCGGTCCGCCAATAAAAACTAAACACGAAACGGACCTGACTGCGTTGCGGGAAGGGTTTGTGACGCTCACCCCGCTCGATTTCGATTTGACAAAACGCAACGTGTTGACGGAAATGGAAAAGTGGAATTTCGGAACACTTTAGAACCTCGGCAGGTTGTAGGTCAGGCCTGTGGCCTGACAATAGAGTTTGCTAACGATCCGTTGGCTATCAAGCCGCAGACCTGACCGACAAAACTTTGTAGTTGGAACATCCGCAGGAAGCAATTTCATGAAATATCCAATCATCACGCTGAGCATTTTGGGCCTGATCGCGTTGACGGGCTGTGACAGCAGCAGCCGTAAACGGTCCGCCGTCGCGGGCTTAAATGCCCCTCCCGCAATCGCGGAAGTCAAACTTTCGCCCGAAGAAGCTGCCAAAAAACGGAAGCAAAATCCATCGGGCCCCAACCCCGACCTGATTCAACGCAAACCAAACAACAGTGGCACCGGAGACGAAACCCCAAAATCAGTTGACGACGGAGCAAACGACGGAAGTATCAAGCCAAACGCTGGAAACCCCGACGCCAATCCGAACGGTACTCGCGTGAAGGCTGGTCCGGAGCTTGGCAACAAAGATTTCGGTCCGCTGGGTCAATCGTTCGAGGTTTATTTCGGGGCTAAGGCGAGAATCGAATTCCTTAAAATGCAACACGCGATGGACTTGTTCAAGATTGAACATGGCCTACCCAAATCGCATGAGGAGTTCATGGAAAAAATCGTTAAGGAAAACAGCGTTAAACTTCCCGAACTGCCCGAAGGCAATGTTTACGAATACGACCCCAAGACCGGCGATTTAATGGTCGCCCCCGCTAAGGACAAGTAGGGGAGAAGGCCGTTCGCGTTTAACTTTCGTCGTTTATCACTCATCATTTGTTTAGCCGGGAGCCGGAGGCGACCGTGGCCTTCACTAGGATTTCCATCCCTTGAATCGGCACTCCGTGTGATCCCCATGAAACGACTCCTCTGTCCTCTGACGTCCATCGTTTTTTTGTTCGCGATTTCCCCAAACATCGCATCGGCCGCAAGCTGGATATTCCAACCCGGCTATTACTCTCATCAACCGGCGACCTTCGTGCAAATTGGCCCGCCGCAAAATCGGGACGATTCCCGTTATTACGCCCCGGCCGACACGGGCTATTTTCAGGGGGGTTATCGCCACTCGGTCAATCATTTGCCGAACACAAACGGTACCTGGGAAAACGATCACTACATCGAATCGTGGTTCAAAGTGGGCGAACATAATTAGGGCCGAGTGTGTCCATTGAGGCACCAAAAAAGTGAACTCATTCTTGTCAAAACGCCGAGTGCCGAGTAAACTTTGTGTTCACCCGTTTCAAGAGTCAGGAACGAATCCCATCGATTCCAGCTCTTGAGCGACGCTGGAGGGTAAGCGAATTGGCCAGCGGTCTGACTCGAAATCAGATGCCCCGAAAGGGGTTGTGGGTTCGAATCCCATGCCCTCCGTTAATGGATATTCATTGGACCGTACACAAAGAACTTACAATGTTCGGCCCGATTGAGGATAGTTTTCAGTCGCATCTCGCGTGGAATCCGTAAAGACTGGTTGTGGCAAACCCATCTTTTACTGAAACTCGTGCGGGATGGGGTGCGACAATTTCGACTGGCGCGTTCTGCGGGATTTGGGCAATCTGATAAATGTTCCCGACACGGGAGGTTATCACGAT
>JAYUFG010000245.1:0-5335 GCA_043738845.1 Planctomycetaceae bacterium | reverse complement strand
TGTTTTCGGCTCCTGTGTCAAAATGGGTTGAGTACTCTAGCTACTACTGCTAGCTGACACAAGATTTCTTACAGGCCCCATCTTTCCTCACAAGAGATCACTAAATCATCCTCGAAGACGCACTTGGAGAGGTCGCCTTCAAGCGACATTCTTCCGCCACAAGCGAACTCGCCCATCATCCGGTAAAGAAAGCCGGGTTTATCGCGCATTTCCAACCAATACAAAGCGGAATCAGACATGATCGTCAATTACAATTGAGTCTTGCTGAAATCTTTGGTCACTGTTAATCATTTGATTGCTCCGCAATCTCGACGATGCCACGAGGACCAACCCGTAAGACTTATTCATTTGTTGATCGCATTTGGGTTGTCAAACTTGAATCCCGACGTCGCGCCCGACCCGCTAACCCAATCGATCGTTGCACCATCAAGATAAAACGAACTCTTCGTATCGACGACCAACATAAAGCCGCTTGTGCTATCGGTTAGGTCTCTGTCACTCAATGGAGCGTCATCGAGCTTTAGGTCATACGCAAATCCGGTTGAACCCTCGCGTATTACCGAAAGCCGAACGTACATGTTCGTCTTGCCATCAAGGAATTCTTTAAATTTTTCCGCAGCGTCCTTCGTCAACGCCACGACCTTCCGGTTTGGCGGTACCCGAACCTTCGATGAGTGGGGCGCGGTCGCGTCTTTCGCTGCGTCAGGCGGATGCAATGCCGATGGCGAGCAACCAGCGAGGAACACAGCGCAACTCAAATGCAGGAGATGGACGGTAGCACATTGGCATTTGGCAAACAATCAGCAATCTGGTCAAAACCTTTTCGGATTTAATGCACGGCGCAACAAATAAACCTTCGAATTCAGACGTGTAAACAAACCGAATAAGACACCAAGTGTGGGCGGTTCAACGTGAAGTTCACAATCAACTTTTGATGGGCCCGGAAAATTCCCAACACGCCTTGGGCCAACAACAACGCCAAGTGGGCAGACGAGCAAAAAACCGGCGAGCAGCTTTCGCTAACTCGCCGGTTGGATTGATTGATACTTTCCAGATTTTTCACGTCTGGTGTCGCAATACGTTAGTGAATGCTGACCGCCTTGTATCCGCCCTTTGACCGAAAATAGGCGATGAGAGCGATATAACAAACGAGCATGATGCACGGAAAAATCGCCATGTATTTTAGCGCGCCTTTGCTCGCAGCATCCTTTGTGCCGTTAAAAGAATCTAGTGTTTTCTTTTGTGCTTCAAATCCCGATTCGGCGATGATCGCTTTATATTTCGCATCTTCAGCCAGGGCGGCTTTGAGTTCTTCCTTCGTCGGGTCTTTCTTTAGCTTCTTTTCCAAATCAGCTTCGACGCTCATCTCGACCTTAGCAGCGTCCGCAGCGAGCGGAACGAGCGAATCGACTTTCTTATCGTTGACCGCAGCATACTTGCCGAGAATTCCGTCCTTTTCTTCGGTGACTTGCTTAAACAAATCGGGATTGGAATTCTTTAGATCCGCCGAAACGGCGTTGACTTGCAATAGACCAATGAACGGAAAGCCGAGAACACCGACCGCCAGCATTCCCACTCCACCGACCGCGTTCAGGGTTAACGCACCACCCTTGGGACACTGTTCGGAAACGACCCCCAGCATCGTCGGCCAGAAAAACGTCTTACCGAAACCATACAAGGTTGCCGCAGCGAAGATCATCATGCCTGTCGTTTGCGACAAGCACACCAATCCGGTCGCCGCCAATACGGCACTGATCGCCAACAGCCCCAACGGCGAAAACCGATGGACAATGGGTCCAGCAAAAAACCGTAAGACGAGCATAATCGCAGAGGTATAGACCAAAACCCAGCCCGCATGGTGCCCAATGGCCTTCATTTCCGGTTCCATAAGGCTGGTGATCCACCCATCGGTGCCAATTTCCGTTGTTGCCAGGGGAATCATGATGAGCATTAGAAAAAACAACATCGGACGACCAAGGGCCCGCACGTAGGCACCATACGCGGCGACCAATGCAGCACCAATACCGAGTTGCAGTTTCCAGTCGCCGAGGAATTTCATGGATTCAAATTCGCCGAACACGTCGCACAATTGTCGGACAATCAAACCGACCACGATAATCGAAGCCAGGATTCCGAATTCCTGCAACATGCCGCGATACGAACCGCCTGAAGCCACTCGTTCATTAACAGGAAACTTACACCGCGACATAACAAAACCGTAAACAACGACCGGCAAGAAAATTAGGCCGACTTTATATCGCCAGTCGGCGTGTCCCATCGCGATGGTCATCAAGCCCGCGACCACCAATCCGCCCGGCCAGCCCGCGTGAAGAATGTTCAACCACTTGGTTTTTTCTTTACTAAACATCGTCGCAACGACGGGATTGATGACTGCTTCAACGGTTCCGTTGCCCAATCCAAAAATGAAACTTCCAAAATAGAGCATCCAATAGGCTGTCTTTTTTCCAGCCGCAATTGCCTCTGGCGTCGCCCCTTCGCCCGCTAAGACGAGCGGCGCGCTGATCACGAGAATTCCATAAGTGATATGCGCAAAAAAGGCAAACGCCATCGCCTTTCCGTAACCGATTTTATCGATCACCAAACTGAAGAGAATGATGCTAATTGCAAAGGGCCATACGCCAACGCCGCCAATCGTCCCTTTTTCAACATCATTGAGACCGAACTGAGTACCCCATTCATTCAGTACCGCGAATCGCGTGAAAAAACCAAACGCTGTCGCAATCAGGGCGAGAAAACACCCCCAAAACAACCGCTTGTCATTAGCATCATTCATGAATTTGCTCCGCCAAGGAAAGAAAAGAGTGGTGCTGCGTGCAACGAAAACGCCAAGTGCATTTTCTCGTTCGACTGGCCTTCGAGTATAACCGGCCACTGGGGGAAGTAAACTAAGCCGGACCACCGTTTTGCGGTTATTTTCAGAAACCACGCCGCACGATCCGCATCGCAGGACTACCTCACCCCACTTACCCCACTTGAAGTTTCCCCGCTTGCGAATTACGAACTCAGCCCCATTCGCAAATGTAACTCACGGCTGACGGTCCGTGCCAAAGTCGTGAATTCGGACGAGTTTCGCAATTTTTGCTAGGCGAATCCAGCCAGCGGCGGTGACGGTGTTTCGGACCTGCGGAAAAACGGTTGGTCAAGTAAAGCGTACCTGACCTACAGGGCGCACACCCCTACAATCATGCCCATCGTCTCCTTCGCCCACATCCCTACAACGCCCGTCGGTAACGCCGCGTGTGACGGCCTTTGGAGCCGAGTTGCGTGGGGACTTCCTTTTTGGGCGGCTCGTCGATGTCGCCATATCCGCTGCGGGAGTTGGGTTCGGTCGAGTTTGGGTCGCCGACCGGCTTGTTCTGCACGTCGAAACCTTCAATCTCGTCCCGCTTGAGAAGTCGATTGATTCGCATTTCGATGCGGGTCAACTCGTTGCCCTCTTCCGGCGTGACGAACGTGAAAGCGATCCCCTCTCGACCCATGCGGCCCGTCCGGCCGACGCGATGGACATAATCGTCGCAGAATTCCGGAATGTCGTAATTAACAATGTGCGAGATATTACTGACGTCGATCCCGCGACCGACGACATCGGTCGCGACCAGAATTCTCACCGTTCCTTCTCGAAAGCCCGCCATGACTCGATCACGCACGTTTTGAGCCAAATCGCCGTGGATGCAGGCAACCCCGGGAATCCGTTTCGCGAGGCGGAACTGAACTTTGTCTACGCCCCGTTTGGTGCGACAGAAAATGATCGCCTGACGAGGTTCTTCGCGAACCATCAGTTTTTCGAGAAGTTCAAATTTACGATCCGCATTCACCGTAAAATAAAACTGTTCGATTGTGTCGCCGCCGATGTCCTTCGGAGAAAAGTTGAGCGACTCTGGGTTGCGCATGTAACGATGGGCCAGCTTTTCCACCGGCGGTGGAACCGTCGCGCTCAGCAGCAGTGTTTGTCGGCTCGCGGGACAGCGACGGAGAATTTTTTCGATGTCGGGACGAAAGCCGATGTCGAGCATGCGGTCGGCTTCGTCGAGAACGACGATTTGCAGTTCGGAAAGATTGAGCGTTCCCCGGCCGATGTGGTCGAGAATGCGCCCCGGAGTTCCGACCACGATCTCGGCCCCCTTTTTCAATTTGTCGATTTGGCCTTTAATTGGTTTGCCGCCGTACAAAGGAACCGAATGAATGCGGCGACCGTGTGAGAGCTTTTCGACTTCGCCCTTGACTTGCACTGCCAACTCGCGAGTCGGGACGAGGATCAACGCCTGCGGGCAACCCGCCTTGCGGCTGGCATGAATTTTTTCCAGGATTGGAATCACAAAGGCGGCAGTTTTGCCCGTGCCGGTGCGAGCTTGCCCCATCACATCGACGCCCGCCAATGCACGAGGAATCAAGCCCGCCTGCACCGGCGTGGGGTGCAGATACTCGACTTTGATGATGGCTTCGAGCATGACCTCGGACAGGCCGAGATCGGTAAAGAGGGGTTCGGCGGCGGGAGTGGACTCCACGGGTTGCGTCATGGATCGATCAGTAGAATTCGCTAACTGGACCGGCGGGAGCAGCGAGCAGGGCAGGAATCGCCCCGCACAATTGGGCGGGACATGAGCCATTAACCCTAGCAGGGGGAACGCTTTTCGTCAATTGTTCGACCGATGGTTTGTCGTCAACTAATAGAAATGCCCCATATACGACCACTAGAAATGTCCCCGAGAATTGTTACCGCAATGAGGCGATAAAATGGAGACGTTGCTCGAAGAGTTTAAAGGAACGGAAGCGACTAGTGGCCTTCGGCCGGGTAAAAACCGGGAATTTGACCGTGGCGTGGGCGAGCAAATTGCTCGGGCTGACCAAGCGGGCTTGGACCCGGTTTCAGAGCGATGGCGACGTGGGCCTGACATATCGCTTGCGGGGTCGTTCCGAAAAAGGTGTCAAACCCGAATGGCACTGCCGTTCATTTTTGTCGCGGGTGGCGCAGCGTCAAGGCGCACGCGGCGGGGCGTGATGTTTTTTAACAAAACTTTACCGCCGTGGCATCGAAAGGATTGGTGGCTAAACCGACTGGCCAGTACGAATGACACGCGGCGCGACCTTCTCTGGAATGGTTTCATAGACACAGGACCAGGGAGGGTCGATGCGATCTTATTCGCCGGCGACGCTACCGCCAACATCAACCCCGCCAACTCAGTTTTCGCTTCTACATCGTCCGCCACAACCAGAGTGGATGAACGCTGCGATTTATGAAACCATGCCGACGACCATCGACGTGCGGTTGGTCGAGTCGATCAACGAGCAAGCTGGCCAGCGGACCGAAAAACTA